>JADKJR010000015.1 GCA_016720925.1 Betaproteobacteria bacterium
GATGGAACAGCGGTTGTCATTTTGGTCCCGGCGTGCAACATCGGATCTCGCCACCAGTTTATGGCTCGCCCTATTTTTTCAATGCATGGCGCGAATTCTGCCCTGATGGAAACGTGGACGACCTACGGTAATTTGGGGTCAGCAAGCCATCCTTTTGGGTTCACCACGCCCCCACTCCGCCGATATTGATGGAAATCAAATGGTCGTCGTGGGGCAATGCGGCTACACGGGCCTTTCTGTTTGCTCCGTTTTTTTGCCAAATGGCATTTTAGACGCCGCTTTCGGGCGACTTCGGGAATGGTCATTCATCACTGGGATGAGCCCAAGCACCAAGCTGACCCATGGCCGCATCTTTGTCACGGTTCGATGCGCCACTTCACCTGCCAGCATTGCCACTACGCGTACATGCAAAATGGACAGATTGATAGATCATTCGGCACGAACGGCATGCTGCAATGCGATCGGCATCGGAGCAACGACGCCAATGGCGAGTCTATTACTCGGCGAGAAACTGCTGACGGCAAGCTCTTGCACGCACCTGGCTCCCCCAATCCAACCAATTTATTTGTCATTCTTTGATCAACCTCGCCGCCGTCGCGCCGCCAGCCACCAGACCTTGCAAAAAGGCCACGCCGGGCGTGGGCATTGCGTTCTTCGATTTTACGCCCTCTATTGATGACGGCAATGAATGTTTCCAGCGTTACGCTCACGTGCAATCCAGGTCCCTGACCGTAGGCGGCGTGATCTCGCCAATTATTCTGTCGGGAATGACTATCTGACCAGATCTACATTGCACGATCCGTGCTGACGAATGCGGCGGGCACAAGTCTGCAATCAAATGCTCTCATGGTCACGCCTAGCATCAGCGCGATCGAACTTTGACGGTGGTTCCCTGGAAATCCGCTATCCCGGGGCAGGTGACGCTTCGTGTTGCCCGTCACTTGCGGTCGGCGGGGGGTCTTGCCGGTGACGATCGAGCCCCCGTGCGGGGATGGATATCCACGATATTCTCTTGTCATTCACGCAGCCTGTAGCGGCTATCGGCGCAATGACTGCGACCGACGCGCATTTAGTCAACTACGACGTGTCGACCTATTCATACGCAGGCACGACGATGGTCGTGCGAATCGCAGGAGTGCCCGACAAAAAACGTGTGACACTGAGGCTGATGGACATAAACGGGACACTCGATGTGGCGGCGCCGATTTGGATTCTTCATTGCCGACGTGAACGGTTCCGGAAAGATTACAGCAGCCGACATTGTCGCCATCAAGCGCAAAGTCGGCGCAAATATCAACGATCAGAATTTCCGTTTTGATATCAATCGGTCTGGGGCGATTAGCGGATGATTTTCGATTGCGAATCGCGTTCCGGACAGTTGCTGGGTCCCTAACAAGAAATATCCAACAACAGGAGGCAGCGGATTATTTTCAGAATGGCTCCTGCTGGTGGCGCCATGTAGAAGGCCATTGGGCAGTTCTTCCAATCAGAAGATGCGGCCATGGACATCAACGAATCCGCTTTCCGCGATGCACGCAAGTCAGTCAACCCACAGCCCTGCGCGTTTGAGAAAGCGTTGCTTGCGCGTTGCTGTCAGTGCGCTCTCGCGCAGCGCATGAACATCGGCGAGCGTGAAGCGGTGGGCTGCACCGATGCCGCGCAGCGGCAAACCTGCCTCGCGTTGCGCGGGCAGTTGCAGCAGAACGCGGCATTTGCGCTGAAATTGACGCATACCCAAGAGCCATTGCCGCACGCCAAGGAAATGAAAATACAATGTGGTGGTCTAAGGGGTTTGCAGAAAGTGTTGTCCGGCGGCGCGGATGGCGGGGAGGCGAGTGACGGGATGGGCGTGAGTGCGCTGGTGCGCCTCGCGCTGGAGCGATACGTTACGTTGGAACGGCTGCCTTATTCCGAGATCATGCAGGCGGTTGCCGCTTTTGAAATCCGTCGGCGTCGGGCGACTTGAGCGACACGGACCGAGGCGGCTGATTCCATGCGCTGCGAGCCCCGGACAGAGCCGCTTCGATCAAGGGCTTTCAGGGAGGGGGCCCCGGCCCCCCCGGGGGCGAACGGCGAATATTTTTGGGCTGGTGAGTTTGTGAGCTGACCGGTCCAGGAGTCCGACTAAATGACCATGCAGAATTTTTCACCGCTGGTGGAAGCAGTGCAGAAAAACTGCCACATTTCCGACGCTCGTCATGCGCGTGACAAGACGCTTTGCACGTACTTGCTCGAAATGCGGGAGTTTTTCCGCTGGGAGTTTGAATATCCGCTCGCCAAGACTCTCTCCAAAGATGAGCTGGGCGACTGGATGACACGCCGCGAAGCATTGTGGGACGAGTTGGAAGAGGCGCCGTTCGAATCGCTGCCGGTAGCCGGCAAGGATTTTGATCCGTTCGATATCGATGCCATTAATTCTGAATTGGTGCCGCAGGGCCTGGTGTATGGCGCCGGCTTCGGGCGTTTTCACAAGCCGCATTTCTTCCTGGGAAAATTGCTGCGCAAGGAACAGCGTGATGGCTTGACCATCGTCGTCAGCGAATGCGAATACGCGCGCGACATCACCGCGTTTCCGGCCGCGATGCAAAATGGGGTCATCTATCTGCGGCAGGAATCACTGCGGCGCTGGCTGCGCGAGAAAATCGAATTGTGGGGGATGAAAAAATCCGGTGGCGCGCTCAAGTCGGCGCTTGATTGCTACGGCCTGCTCGCCGACGAGGAAGCCGCGCTTGACCGAATGCTGGAACACGAAAGCGAGACGGTGATCCTGCACGAAATTGGCGAGGTGGCGGCGGATCGTATTCTGGGAGCGGACTGGCAGGACATGATGACGAGCTTTACCCACAAGCGTGCGGAGATTCTTGCGCGCGCCGTACGGGATAACCTGGCCGATTGCCTGTCCACCTTGCCTGCATTACTGGAGCAGGGGGCCGAGTGTTCGCGGCATTTTTATTTTGCCAATCTGGACGGGATGCGTCGTGCGCTATTTCCTCGCCTGACCGACGCGTATCAGCAATGGCGTGAGGGGGGTGACCTGTCGCTATTGCAGGCGGCGGTCGCCGGCGGGCGTGCACATTGGGCGGCGGTGGGCGGGAAACTGATTGAGGGTTATCGCGCGGCGGGCAGCGACGCGACCAGCATTGACACGATGGAAAGGCTTGAGATCGAGTCAACGCTTTGATTGGATGAGTCGTCGAAATATTCCGAATGAAATGCGGGAGCTGCGTTCATTTCGCCGAATCATCTTTCCCCTTCTTGCGCGTCACCGTACGTGAAATCTTGACCAGCTTGGCGGACGGCGGCTGGTCAGAATAGAAGGGCTTTTGCGGCGTTATGTTCTGGGCCTCGGCCAATTCCTTCTCCCGTATCGAAATCAGGTTGAAACACTCGCGGATATCCTCAATCGTGTCGTCCGAAAGGGGGCTGGCCGTTCCGGGGCGCGGCGCGACTTCGCGCACAATCTTGGCCAATACCTTGCGCATGACGCGCAGGATGCGTTGTTCCATGTTTTGTTGAAGGTCTGAATTTTGCGGGGTCGTGGGCATGATTTTGTCGGCCAATTGATGTATCAGTGGCGGGTGCCAGGCTTGTGAAACGTCACCACGTTCGCGCCCGTCGCGGTCTTTGACCCGCAACCTTGCCCCTCGCCGGCCTGCTGTTCGATCTCGTGCAACAGATTGATCACGTCGACGTAGTGTTTTTCTTTCACCATCATCAAGGCCGTGCGACCGCCGTCATTTTGGGCACGAAAGTCGGCGCCCGCATCCAGCAACACTTGCACCACTCCCGCTTCGCCGTAGCCTGCCGCCAGCATCAGCGGCCGCACGCCATAGGCAATCGGTGCCTCGATATTCGCACCGGCATCGATCAGCGCCTGCACCACATCGGGAAACCCCCGGTCAAGATCGGCGTTGTATACGGCCTTCATCAACGCGCCCCATCCACGCTCGTCAACCGCATTGACGTCCACCCCGGCGGCCAACAGCGCGTTTACCACGTCCAGATTGCCGCTGCCGGCGGCCGTCATCAGTGCGGTGGCGCCGGTGGCGTCACGTGCGTTTCCGTCGGTTCCGCCTTGCAGCAAGCTGGTTACCAGTGCTGCGTTGCCCGCCATGATGGCGTTCATTAGTTGGTCAGTCATATGGTTTCCGTTCAAAGTGATTGGTCTTTCGATCGAAAATATTGCGTGATGCTTATCTCTGGGTTGTTTCAAAAAGGACAAGCGTTTTTGGGCCAAGCCACTGCGGTAACTCGCCGATCACGTCCCGGCATATCGAATCGTAGAACGCCAGTTGGCGGGCTTCTCCGAGCAAAAATGACATGAAAGCCGCGCCAGTTCTAGGGTCTTGGCTGAAAACTCATAAAACTGTCGCCCCGGACTAAATCCGGGGCGACAGAATTGTGGGTTCAAGGTTTCGTGAAGTTCTCGCAAACAAGCGCCATCCTATTCCTCCGGCCCCTGATACATCTCATCCTGTTCCAGCGCACGCCTCGCCGCGGCCTCGGTTTCGATGCGCTGCATACGTTCCATATGCTGCAGGCGCCGCTGCTCCGCGGCTTCCTTTTTCAGCGGGATGGTTTCCTCGCCGAACAGTACTTGCCGCAGAAAGCGGAAACCGAACTGCATCAGTTCATTGTCATCGCACAGGATGTTTTTCATCTCCTCCGCGGGCAGGTCGTAGATCCCGCTGAAGCCCTCGCTCGCGACGAATTGGCTGAAGCGATCGATGTCGTAGCAGACCATGAAGAACAGTTCCAGGCTGCGTTTGGAAGGCTTGCCGATGCTCGGGCCGGATGATTTCTTTTTCAGGATTAACTGGCGCCAGCCGCGCGCAAGATCGTCGTATTCCTCCAGCCCTTGTTCCTTGCGGTAGGCCTCGACGCTGATCTGCCTCGGCTCCTTGTGACCGAGGCAGTGCGATTCTTCAACCAGCGCATAGGACGCGCGATCGGTGGTTTCATCCTGTCTCCGCAGCGACAGCAGCGCGACCGGATAGTAGCGGCAGGCCGTTGGTCGATCTTCGTAAACGCTGCAACCTTCGGGTCGCATGAATTGGCACGCCGTGCCATTTTCGACGGGACGCAGTTTGACGCCGGCGATGCTGCTTTGCTCCATCTCGTACGGCACGGTGTACTTTTTCAGGAATTCGCCGGAGCTGATTTCAAAGCGGCGCTTGAGCCGCAGGATGTCGTAGGGCGTCAAGGAAATGTCGATGTTGCTGCAGCACGCATTCCAGCAGGCAATGCCTTTGCGGCATTGAAACTGGATCACCTTGCTCGCGTCGAAGGTCTGCGGAAGGACCGGGCTGGTGGGGAAGGGCGATTTTTCGGCGAAGTCGCCGTTCGTGGGGGAAGCCATGTTGAATGTCCGTGGTTGGAACGCAGGTTGCCATAAAAAACAGGCCGGACACCTTGCAGTGCCCGGCCCTTGCTACTTTACGCTACCGCGCGTACTCAGTGCGGCGCTGCTGCCTTGAACAGCTTCGACTTGTCGACCAGGTCAACATGCTTGCGCTTGAAGCAGGTCCACTTCTTCGATTTCCGGTCGTAGATCGAGTTGACGAAGCAATGCCAGTTTTTCTCATCGACGAAGTTCTTGTCGGTGCGGTAGTAGAAACCCGGATAACGGGATTCTTCACGGAACTGGATGTGCTTCATGTGGGCTTCCGCCGTGATTATCCGGTGGTAGTTCTCCCACGCGCGCAGCAGTTCGTGCAGGTCCTTGGCACGCATCTTCAACGCGTCTTCCTTGAGCATTTCGAGCTTCTCTTCGGCCACCGCCAACATCTTGTCGTTGGTGTTGTAATACGTGGCGCAGCCCGCGACGTACTCGTCCATGATCTTCTGCAAACGCATTTGCAGCATCTTGGGAACGATGTAGTTCGGGTTCACATCGATTGCGGTGGTGTAGTCCTTGTGCTCCAGGAAGTTACGAACCGGCTTGTAGATTTCCGCGGCGATCTCTTCGACGGGCGTGTCGAATTCCGGCTTCCAGTCCTTGTTGTCGAGCACGTACTGCACCATGGCTTTCGATGCCAGTCGGCCTTCAGCGTGTGAGCCGGACGAGAACTTGTGGCCCGATGCGCCTACCCCGTCGCCGGCGGTGAACAAGCCCTTGACGGTGGTCATCGAGCGATAGCCCCAGTTCCAGCCGCGCGGCAGGTGCGCAGGTACGCCATCGTAATCGCCTTCTTCCGCCGTTGGTGCGCCGAGGTCGGTTGGGCCGGACACCCAGATGCCGCAACAGCCGGAATGCGAGCCGAGCAGATAAGGCTCGGTCGGCATGAGTTCGGACATCTTCTTTTCCGGCTCGATATTTTCACCGACCCAGATGCCGCACTGGCCGATACACATGTCGAGGAAGTCTTCCCACGCTTCGGCTTCGAGATGTTTGACTTCTTTCGGCGACAGCGTTTCGCGCAACTTGGCCAGCGCGGTGACGGTGTCCATGTAGATCGGACCGTGACCATCCTTCATCTCTTTGAGCATGAGGTGGTTGCGCAGGCAGGACGCGGGAACCGCGGCCTGGCCATATGGCGGATAGTCGTTGAGCATTTCCTTGTTCTTGACCATGTAGTCTTCGCCATACGCGTTGACTGCCTTGGCCTTGAACAGCAGGAACCACGCACCGACCGGACCGTAGCCGTCCTTGAAGCGCGCCGGCACGAAGCGGTTTTCCATCATCGTCATTTCCGCGCCGGCCTCGGCGGCCATCGCATAGGTCGAGCCTGCGTTCCATACCGGATACCACGCACGGCCTGCGCCTTCACCCACTGAACGCGGACGGAACAGGTTTACGCAACCACCCGCCGCGAGCATGATGGACTTGGCCTTATACACATGGATCGTGTTGTCGCGCACCGAGAAGCCAACCGCGCCGGCAATGCGTGACGGGTCATTCTTGTCGTTGAGCAGCTTGACGATGAAGATGCGTTCTTCGATGCGCGCAAGCCCCAATGCTTTCTTGGCGGCTTCTGCGACGATCCATTTGTAGGATTCGCCGTTGATCATGATCTGCCACTTGCCCGAACGCACCGGCTTGCCGCCGTCCTTCAGCAGGGGCAGGCCTTCCTTCATCGACTCGGCACCGTCATGACGTACGCCATCGGCATCGGTTTTCCAGATGGGCAGTCCCCACTCTTCGAACAGATGCACCGAATCGTCAACGTTGCGGCCCAGGTCATAGGCCAGGTCGTCGCGCGTGATGCCCATCAGGTCGTTGGAGACCATGCGCGCGTAGTCGGCGGGATCGAGATCCGGGCCGATATAGGTGTTGATGGCCGACAGTCCTTGCGCAACGGCGCCGGAACGGTCCATCGCCGCCTTGTCCACCAGCTTGATTTTAAGTTCCTGGCCGGTCTCGACCTTTACGGCGTCGGCCCAGCGCATGATTTCATACGCGGTGCCGCAGCAGGCCATGCCGCCGCCGATCATCAGAACGTCCAGTTCTTCCTGAACGATTTTGGGATTGCCAAAAGTACCTTCAGACATTTTCTTCTCCAAGTAAAATTTTTCGCGATCGGCTATTTGCGGCGGATCAGTTCTTCAGGCTTGCCGGCACGGTAGCCCCCCATCATCTCCTTGGTGAAGACCCCGGGCGTGCTGAGCTCGGCGACCTTCGGCATGGGCTTGCCGCCGTACGGATCGATCGATCCTTCGGCCGTAGTGCGAATCGGGAATTTGAAGCGCTTCAGCGTGCCGTTGCGGAACTTGATCGTCCACATGATCGAGTCCGAGCCGCGCAGCGGTTGCACCGAGCCGCCCAGCGGCACGATATCGGCGTAGTGGCGTACTTCAATCGCATTTTGCGGACAGATCTTCACGCAGGAATAGCATTCCCAGCATTGCTCGGGTTCCTGGTTCCACGCTTTCATGGGATGACCGGTTTGCGAGCCATCCTTGTCCAACGCCATCAGGTCGTGCGGGCAGATATACATGCAGGCGGTCTTGTCCTGACCCTTGCATCCATCACACTTGTCAGTTCTCACATAGGTGGGCATTTCTCATCTCCTCTTCAGGGGGTTGTCGTTCAGGGTTTCTTGCTAACTTCTTTTTGCATCAAGACCGGCGTAATACTCGCGCAGGATGGCAAGTACTTCTGGCCGGCTGAATTCGGGCGGGACTTCCAGGCCTTCTGAAAGCGATTTTCGCAACTGGGTACCGGAGACCTGCAACCGGTCCGCGTCGGTGTGCGGGCAGGTACGCCCCGAGGCCATTCCGCCACACTTGTAGCACCAGAAGGCGATGTCGATCTTGAGCGGCTGTGTCTGCAACGCGCCAGCAGGTAATTTGTCGAAGATGTAATGCGCATCGAACGGGCCGTAATAACTGCCGACGCCGGCGTGATCGCGTCCGACGATCTGGTGCGAGCAGCCGTAGTTCTGCCGGAACAGGGCATGCAGCAGCGCTTCGCGCGGACCGGCGTAGCGCATGTCGAGCGGGTAGCCGGCTTGCACAACGGTTTTCTTGACGAAGTAGTTTTCGGCCAGCACCGAGATCGCGTGCGTCCGAACTTCGGCGGGAATGTCGCCGGGCTTGAGTGCTCCGAGCAATGAGTGCACCAGCACGCCATCGCACACTTCAATGGCCACCTTGGCGAGGTACTCATGCGAGCGGTGCATGGGGTTCCGCGTCTGGAATGCCGCGATCTTCGACCAACCCAACGAGGTGAACAGGGCCCGGGTTTCCTTCGGTGTCATGAAGAGCGAGCCGTATTTTTCCGGGAAACCGCCGGTGGAAAGCACCTTGACCGGACCGGCGAGATTGACCTCACCTTGCTGCATCACCAGCTTGACGCCGGGATGGTCGAGGTCGGTCGTCAGAAATACCTTTGCGCACTCATGCGCTTTGTCGATGGCATATTTTTCAGTTACGCGCATCGTGGCGAGAATGGTGCCGTCGTCTGGGTCGGTGAGGGCAATCTCGCTACCAACCTTGATTGCCTCCGCGGCCGCTGTGGCCGCCGAGAGGGTGATGGGAATGGGCCAGAACAGACCGTTGGCCATCTTCATGTCATCGCACACGCTTTGCCAGTCGGCATGCGGCATGAATCCCTGTAGCGGCGTGAAACCACCGATACCCAGCATGATGAGATCGCCTTTTTCGCGTGAACTCACGCGTAGCGCGGGCAGCGTGGCGGCGCGTTTGCGTTCGAGCGCGAGTGCGTCACCTTCGAGCAGCAGCGGAAGTACCGCACCGCCACCATGTGGATCAACCAAAGCCATGGCCTTACCCTTTCTTTACTTGTTCGAACCCTTCGCCTGCAGCAATTTGCGGAGATTTCGTATGCGTCAGGAAAATAGCGGACAACTTTGACAAATGAATAAAATCACATCCGTGCGACCGGTTTATTGATGAAGCGCAAACTCATGCGATTGCCTGGTAATAAAGATTTTGCGGATGGTTTGCCTCGGCAAAAAAGAACCATCGTTCGGCAAGCAGCCCAAGGTATTGCACCGCGAACGCAAGCGGCAGCGCGCCAGGCGAATCGGCCCACAACCCGGCTGCCAGCAACAGCACGGGAAGCACAAACACGGTGACGAGAAAAACCCATTTGACCGAGCGCAATACCGCGCGCGACTTGCCGTGGAAAAACTCGCGGGTGTTGAACGATCCTCCCAGGAATCCCATTGATTTCTGGATGATTCGCGGATGCTTGATGCCAATTGCGGTTTGCAGCGTTGACTTGGGCTTGAGGCGATTGTTGCGAATCAGCGAGGCGACACGGCTCGCGAATGCAAGCAGCGTGATGATGAGCGCCCAGGCGGCAAAAAAACGCGTGAGTTCCGGTGCACGCGCTGTCGCGAACGCCGCGGCCAGCGTGAAACCGGAAGCGCCCCCCAGCAGGATGTAATTGGTCACCGTCAGCGGGCTGTGCCATTCGCGCAGGAATGGCAGGCAGGCGTAGATCATGGCGGTGCAGATGAACAACGCAAACGCAAATATCGTACCCGCGACACCCAACAGGACCGTCGCGTCAACCGCAATGTGATCCGGTAGCGTGACCGCGATAGGCTTCCAATCCGTGTAGTGGGCGAGGCCATAAAGGAACACCACGCCCAGGAACGCTGGCAGCACAATGACCTCGCGCGACAGCCATGACGTGCGCCACATCGCCGCTGATCGCCAGGCGCGCTCAGGACGGCCAAGGTGAAGAAATGAACTGCCGAGTCCCAGCACGCCGAGGATCAGCACAATCAGTGCGCCGACGGCGTAGAACGATTGACTGTTCTGCACCGGCAAAAGATTGAACAGCGCATAGGATTGGGCGGTGAACAGCGCCAGAAACAGTCCCTGTGCGGTACCGATCAAGGTGGTGAGAAAAATGACGGAGAAGGCGGGATTCATGGTTGTAGTGCCTACCAGGACGTAATGTCGTCCAGCGACGGTTCGTTCTTTGCCGGCTTCGGCAGCAGGCCGTCAATCTTCAGCGGATTGTCTGTGCGGGCAAGTTCGTCCTCGTGGATCCGCATCGGCGTCTTGCGGCGCGGCAGGTAGTGGTTCGAAGGATGGGTTCCCCATTCCGGCATCAATGCGTAACCGGCGTTCTCGCGGATCGCCAGTGACACGATCGATTCGGGATCGTGGATATCGCCAAACAGGCGCGCGCTGGTCGGGCAGGCCAGTACGCACGCCGGCTTGCGCTCTCGCTCGGGGAGGGCGGTATCGTGGATCCGGTCCACGCATAGCGTGCATTTGGTCATCACCTTGCGCTTTTCATCGACTTCGCGCACGCCATAGGGGCAGGCCCAGGAACAGTACTTGCAGCCGATGCATTTGTCCCCGTCCACCAGCACGATGCCATCTTCCGGTCGCTTGTAGCTCGCGCCCGTCGGGCATACCGGCACGCACGGGGGATCCTCACAGTGAAGGCAGGATTTAGGGAAATGCACTGTCTGTGTATTCGGATACTCACCCACTTCAAATGTCTGCACGCGATTGAAAAACGTGCCGGTCGGGTCGGCATCGTAGGGATTGAAGTCTGCGAGCGGCCCTGCGGTACCGGACGTGTTCCATTGCTTGCAGCTCGTCACGCAGGCGTGGCAGCCTACGCATACGTTCAGATCGATGACCAATGCGAGCTGGGTCATCGCGAGCACTCCAGATCGTCGAGTTGCGTCCCAATGTTTCAGGCTGCGTCATTTTCGTCCACCGCTTCCTGCGAAATAGGCTAGCCAGCTGGGCCGTGTTGCCGGTGTTCCAGGCGGGGCAGGCACGGGCGCAAACTGCGGCCAGGTAACCTTTGCTTCCTCGGCATCCGCTTTGTAGATCCGCACCCGCACGTCGTACCAGGCCGCTTGACCCGTGACCGGATCGGAATTGGACATGGTACCTTCACCGGGCTTGCCGGGAAGTTCTTCGCTGATCAGATGATTGAGCAGGAAGCCGCGTTGCGATTCATTGGCGCCGGGCGCGAGATGCCACGCACCGGCTGCCTTGCCGATAGCATTCCAGGTCCAGACCGTGCCGGGTTCGACCGCTTCGGAATAACTCGCCATGCAACGTACTTTGCCCCACTCTGATTCGATCCACATCCAGCCGCCGTCTTCAATTCCTGCCGAGCGCGCGACACGCGGGTTGACGAACAGATGGTTGTGCGCGTGAATCTGCCGCAACCAGGCATTTTGCGAATCCCACGAGTGGTACATCGCCATTGGGCGTTGGGTTACCGCGTTGAGTGGATATTTCGCGAGGTCGGACTGCTGGGCTTCCAGTGGTTCATAGTAAAACGGCAGCGGATCGAAATAGGTCTCGATGCGTTTCTTCAGATGTTCGGGCGGTTTGCGCGACATGCCCTTGCCTTGCGCGGCCAGGCGAAACTTTTGCAGCACTTCCGAGTAAAGGTGAATCAGAATGGGTTCCGCATAACGCTGGATGCGGTTGCGTTGCGACCATTCGAGATAGCCCTTGTTCCAGTTGCGCATGTACTGGTAGGAAGCAGGAAGCTTGTAGTGATAAACGCAGTTGTTCTGTGCGTACATTTCCCACTGGCGGGGATTGGGTTCGCCGCGCATGAATTTCTCGCCCCCTTTGCCGCGCCAGCCGGCGAGGAAGCCAATGCCCGAACCGGGTTCGGTTTCATAGTTGATGATGAAATCAGGGTAGTCGCGATATTTGCGTTCGCCATTGGGGCGCACGAATGCCGGAAATTTCAGGCGGCTGGCGAGTTCGATCAGCACGTCCTGGAACGGCTTGCACTCGCCGGTGGGTGGCACAACCGGGATGCGTACGGCATCGACCGGTCCGTCAAATTCCGAAATCGGCCGGTCCAGCATCGACATCACGTCGTGGCGTTCGAGATAGGTGGTGTCAGGCAACACCAGATCGGCAAACGCGGTGGTCTCGGACTGGAAGGCGTCGCAGACAACGAGGAACGGGATTTTGTATTCGCCATCCTCGCGCTTGTCGTTGAGCATATCGCGGACGTCGGACGTATTCATCGTCGAATTCCACGCCATGTTCGCCATGAAAAGCATCAGCGTGTCGATCGGGTACGGATCGCCGCGCCAGGCATTGGTGATGACGTTGTGCATCATGCCGTGAACCGAGAGCGGGTATTCCCACGAAAACGCCTTATCGATCCGCACCGGTTTGCCGTCGTCATCCACGAACAGGTCATCCGGCTCGGCCGGCCACCCCATGGCCATGCCATCAAGCGGCGTGTTGGGCTTGATTGCCAGTGGCGTGTTGGGCGTCTTTGCACAGGGTGGGATCGGCCGCGGAAACGGCGCCTTGTGGCGAAATCCGCCTGGGCGGTCGATGGTGCCTAGCAACGTCATCAGTATGGCCAGCGAACGGGTGGTGTGGAAACCGTTCGAATGCGCGGCCAGCCCGCGCATCGCGTGGAACGCGACCGGATTGCCGGTGACGGTGTCGTGCTCCTTGCCCCATGAGTCGGTCCAGGAAATGGGCAACTCGATCTTCTGGTCACGCGCGGTAATCCCCATTTCGTGCGCCAGCCGGCGGATCGCTTCGGCCGGAATGCCGGTGATGCCTGCCGCCCATTCGGGCGTGTAGTCTTCAACGCGTTCCTTGAGGAGTTGGAACGCGGGCTTGACTTCCGTGCCGTCTGATAGCTTGAACTCGCCGAGCAGAAACGGATCGCACCCCTCGGTGTGCGTCACGACCGCGCGGTTGCTCACACGATCCCACCAGAGTTTGTTCTGGGGGTCGAAGCAGCCTTCTTCTTCGGGCACTTCGGTGCGCACGAACATGCCGAATTCGTCGTTGGCGTCGTCCATGTTTACCAACTGCCCGGAGTTTGTGTAACGCACCAGGAATTCGCGGTCGTACAGGCCGAGGGCGATCAGTTCGTGGATCAGTGCAAGCAGCAGGGCGCCGTCGGTGCCGGGCTTGATCGGCAACCATTCATCAGCGATGGCCGAGTAGCCGGTGCGGATTGGATTGATTGAAATGAATCGCCCGCCGTCGCGCTTGAATTTCGAGATCGCGATTTTCATCGGATTGGAATGATGGTCTTCGGCCGTACCCATCATCACGAATAGTTTCGCGCGCTCCAGATCGGGGCCGCCGAACTCCCAGAATGATCCGCCAATGGTGTAGATCATCCCGGCCGCCATATTGACCGAGCAGAAGCCGCCATGCGCGGCGTAATTGGGCGTGCCGAACTGGCGTGCGAACAGCCCCGTCAGCGCCTGCATCTGGTCGCGTCCGGTGAAGAGGGCGAACTTTTTCGGGTCGGTCGCGCGAATTTTGCCTAGACGTTCTTCAAGTGTCTTGAAGGCTTCGTCCCAGCTTATTTCAACGAACTTCCCTTCGCCGCGCTCGCTCCCAGGCGCGCGCTTCAGCGGCTTGGTCAGCCGTGCCGGCGAATATTGCTTCATGATGCCCGACGAACCTTTGGCGCAGATCACTCCCTGGTTGAGGGGATGGTCGGGATTGCCCTCGATATAACGTACTTCGCCGTCGCGCAGGTGCACGCGAATGCCGCAACGGCAGGCACACATATAGCATGTCGTGTTGCGCGTCTGCAGGTCAGGCGCGGTGGCAGTTGTCGCGTCGGTGGAGGATGGCACTGCCATGGTCTTGAATTCCCGGAAGAAAGTGGCGCACGTCCCGGGATTGTCGCCGGAAAATGGCCTGCACTATTAGGCATAAATGCGTCGCCCCGCGTCTATAGCCGGGAGGGAGGATGCTCGAATACCCCATGTGGGTAAGTGGATGTGCGGCAAGGTGTGGCAGGTAATCGTGACCGAGGTAAATCGCGCCCTTTCAGCCATACACAGCCTTTCCACCCATCCGCCCGCCCCGGCACGACTCGCGCCAAACTTGTATCATTGGCGCATTACAATAATTATTGTGTTTGTGCTGCGGAGAAGGCTGAGTCGTGCCTGTTTGGCCTCAGTTTTCCCCCAGAACCGCTGCCCAGGAGGCTGATTGATAGAGGAGCGCGTTGCATCGGTTGGACTTGTCACGCCTGCGGTTGGTGCCGCCCGGGCCGGAATCAGTTCGGGCGCACAATGGGATCAACGGGTTCATTGGGACAATTGGGATAATTTGGATAAGGCGACTGCGGAGAGTGTCGACGAGCAGCTCGAACGCTTCCTGCATGCCATTGTCAAGCTCGCCCATGCGCGTGCCGGCGCGGTGCGCCTCCTGACGGAAGACGAGCAGGCGATGCGGTTGGTCGGTTCAGTCGGCCTTCCGCCTGAATTTGTGGAACGTGAACGCCTGGTACCGGTTGGCTGTGGCGTTTGCGGGTCGGCGCTGCAGCACGCACATGGCGTGGCGGGAGCCGACTCAAAGGAATGCCAGACGCACACCGCCAGTGTTTTCTTTGATGATGACTGTCGAAAGGTATTGGCGCTGCGCCTCGAATACAAAGGCTGGGTGTTCGGTGTGTACAACTTGTTCATGCCCGATGATCGTCCGCTGCCCGCCGATATTCCGGCGCTATTGCGTGTGTTGGGCGAGATGTTCGGCGCGGTCCTGCAAGACGCCCGCCGGCACAATCAGACGGTAGCAAAGAGCGTGATCAGTGAACGCAAGATTATTGCCGGCGAATTGCACGATTCCGTCGTGCAGTCGCTCATGTACATGAAAATGCGCCTGGCCTTGCTGGAAGATGAATTGCAAGCGGTGCCAGCCGGTCGCGCTGCGGGATACCTTGCCGACATTCGCGACGCGCTCGACAATGCCTACACCGATATTCGTGGTCTGCTCACGCATTTCCGCCGCAGCATGGACCCGCGGGGCCTGATGACCACACTGCGCGCGTTGGCGGAATCGCACCAGACCCGCACGGGCGTCGCACTCATTATCGACAATCGCGCTGGCGAACTGTTGCTTGGCGCGGAGCAGGAATTGCAGGTCTTCCTGATCGTGCAGGAGGCGCTCGCAAACGTTGTCCGGCACGCGCACGCCAAAACTGCTTCTATCCTCGTCGAGCGCCACGCGCAGGCGCTGCATATCGCGGTGGATGACGATGGCACGGGAGTCCACACCGACGGCGCGCCGGAACACTATGGCCTGAACATCATGCAGGAACGAGCCGCGCAAATTGGCGGGGAATTGACCCTCTCCGCGCGTGCGGGAGGCGGCACGCGTGTGCTCTTGCAGGTTCCGCTGAAGAGGGGTACGCCATGAGCGACGTCATTCGCGTTGTTCTGGTCGACGATCATGCGCTGTGCCGGTCGGCCCTTTCTGATTTGTTGGAGCGGCGCGGCGGTATGCAGGTGATCGGGCGTACCGGCAATCCCGAGGAAGCGATTCGGCTGGCACGCGATGAAAAACCCGACCTGATGGTGATGGATTTGCGCATGCCGGAATCGGACGGCCTGGTCATCCTTGCCCGCCTGCGCGACCTGGCAATACCAACGCCGGTGATCATTCTCACGGTCAGTGACGCCGAGGAGGATATCTGGGCGGCACTGCGCGCCGGTGCGCGGGGTTACCTGCTCAAGGACATGGAACTTGACGATGTCGTCGAGGCCATCCAGCGTGCCGCGCGCGGCGAACTGGTGGTCGCTCCGGCGATGACGCTCAAACTCGCGCACATGCTGCAGTCAGGGCAGCGGGACTCCGCGCGCGCGGATCCATTTGCTTCGCTGACCGAGCGTGAACGCGAAATCCTGGCCCACCTCTCGCGCGGTGAAACCAACAAGGCCATCGCGCGCGTACTCAATATCAGCCACGATACGGTCAAGCTTCACGTGCGCCATATTCTCTCCAAGCTGAATCTGACATCGCGAGTTGAAGCGGCGGTGTTCGCGATCGAGCATCGCACCACGACACCGGGACGCTAAGCGGGGAGGACGTTTTCCCTGAGGGTTACGCCATGACTGGCCGTTTCTTGCGCCCTTTGTCATTCGAGGCCATCGGGCGAAGGACAATTGCCGGGTAGCCTTCGGTAGTTGAAAACTCTAGCATCGGCGCGGCTTCCATGATATTTTCGGCCTGGAAGCCTCGCCAGTGCTAGACTTTTTCTGGCGCGTACCGGGTCCAGGCAGATATTCACGCTATCCCGCGCTCTCGGGGTGGTACCACGCAAGCCGGTCGTGCAATTGCACCACATCACCGACGATGGTCAGCGTTGGTGCAGTGATCGTCACGGCGGCAGCACGTGCCGGCATGGTGGCAAGTGTTGCGGTGAGCGCTTTCTGGCGTACCGTGGTGCCGCGTTCCACCAGCGCAATCGGTGTCTCCGGCGACATGCCGTGGGCGATCAGTTGCCGGCAAATTTCGTCAATCGCGCCGAGCCCCATGTAGATCACCACCGTTTGGCGGGTGCGCGCCAGCGCCTGCCAGTCGAGATCGGTGCTGCCATCCTTGAGGTGGCCGGTGACGAACATAACGGATTGCGCGTGGTCGCGGTGGGTGAGGGGGATGCCCGCGTAGCAGGAGATGCCGCACGCGGCCGTGATGCCTGGCACCACTTCAAAAGCAATCCCGCGCGCGGCCAGCGCTTCCATTTCCTCGCCGCCGCGGCCAAAGATGAAGGGATCACCGCCCTTGAGGCGCACCACCACGCGATATTCGCGCGCGAGGTCGACCAGCAGCGCGTTGATATCCTGTTGCGGCATGCTGTGATTGGCGCGCTGCTTCCCTGCATAAATGCGCCGGGCGCCGGGTGCCACGCGCGCCATCACTTCCGGCGAGACCAGCGCGTCGTAAACAACGACCTCTGCCTCATTCAACAGTCGCGCGGCGCGCAGCGTCAGTAATTCGGGATCGCCGGGTCCCGCGCCGACCAGATATACGGTTCCAGTTTTTTTCGTGTCCGTCATGGATTCGCCATCACCGTTACGCGTTTGATCGTCCCGAACATCCGCCACCACAGCCACCGCCGCCGCAACCGCCGGTTGATTTGGGTGCAGGCGCAGGTGCAGGTATAGATGTAGCTGAAGCTGCAGGCGCAGATGCGCTTGGCACGAAGATGAAATTGAACTCGCCCGGTGTCAGCTCCACATAATCGAGCTCAATATCGGCGAGCAGCGCCGCGCTGTGCCTGGAAATTACCACGCGCACACCTTCCACGGAAAGCGCGGTGTCGTTCTCGTGTTCATCATCGAATCCCATAACGTATTCGATCTCGCCATCCGATCCCTGTTTGGCGGCGACGCGCAACGCCATCTCTGCCGCGTTGGATGCGAGGGCAGCGCTGTGAATTTGTGTTGCGGCTTGCGGTGTCAGTCTGAACATGTCGGCCTCTTTGTGTCGTTTACGGTGTTGGTGTCGACGATCAATGTTCGCCCTTGGTTTTCATCAGTCCGGCGAGGCGGTTGCCTTGCTTCTGCGGTCCGCCAACGGGAAACATTTGATGCAGATGGTGATTGTTGCCGCGCTCCGGCCCCCAGCGCGCGTTGAACTCGCGAATCATTACACGGACCTGCGCTTGTGCGCCATGCTCGTGCCAGTATTGTCGCAAAAAGCGAATCACTTCCCAGTGCGCGGGGGTCAGCGTCAATCCTTCTTCGCGTGCGAGCGCATCAGCGAACGCCTCCGACCAGGTGTCGAGGTTACGCAAATAACCTTCCGCGTCGGTTTCAATCATTTGGTCGCCGACACGCACCGCGCGGCAAACCCATTCGGCATGACTATGCGCACGCATGCGCGACCTTGCCGCCAATCTCCACGCCTGGTGGCGCGTTCAAATTGGCGCGCATTGTGTCCCGGGAGAGTGTCTTTTGGCGTACAAAAGCAACGAATGGCTGTACCCAGTTATCCACGCCGCGCAAGTGCGCGTACGACGCGACGAGGTTGTCGATGACGATACCGTCGCGCTGGCCGTCAATGCCATGTCCGCGCATTACCTTCCACCCAAAGCATGTGCTGGCCGGGAGGTTTTCCAGGCTGGAATAGTGGAATTCGTGGCCGCGCACGGTTGCCGGCATGGCGGCGCTCCACGGCAGATTTCCGGTCGGCGCAAGTTGCACGTAGCCACGTCCCACCGGGCGATCGTGCATGACGGCATCGCCGGGTATGACGCCAGCCATTTCACAGGTGCGGCCTTTCCAGGTCAGCGTTTTTGCAAGGTACATCAGGCCGCCGCACTCCGCGTACGTCGGCAGACCCGCGTGGATGGCGTCGGCAATCGCCCGACGCAAGTCGATGTTGGCTTCCAGTTCGGCCATGAACACCTCGGGAAAGCCACCGCCAATGACAAGGCCATCGAGCGCCGGCAGCGAGCGTTGGCGCAGCGTGTCGATCGGTACCAGCGTTGCCCCGGCGTCCTCGAGCGCCGCAAGATCTTCCGCGTAGTAAAAGCCGAACGCCTTGTCATGCGCAACACCGATACGCAACGGCCGATCAGCATGGCTGCGCGGTTCTGCGGGCTTGATGTCCGGCAAGTCCAGCGGCGGTGCGGATGCCGCGATGGAGAGGATACGTTCAAGATCAACCTGTGCCGAGATGATCTCACCTATCTGATCAATTTTTCTTGTCGCGTCATCGAGTTCGCCGCTCGGCATCAGGCCCAGGTGACGCTCATCGACCGCAAGCAGCTCGTCGCGCTGTACCGCGCCGACAACAGGTAAGTCCGTGTAGTGCTCGATCACCGCACGCAGCTTGGACTCATGGCGTGCGCCGCCAAGGTTATTGAGAATCACACCGGCAATGTTGAGATTGCGGTCGAACGCCTGATAGCCGAGAAGCAGTGGCGCGATGCCACGCGTCATGCCACGCGCATCAATAACCAATATCACCGGCAATCCCAAGGCGTGCGCGACTGCGGCGTTACTGTTACTGCCGTCGAGGTCGAGTCCGTCGTAGAGCCCCTTGTTGCCCTCGACGATGCACACGTCCGCACCGATCGCGTGTCTCGCGAATGACGCAATCATGGTTGCTTCACCCGACAGGTACGGGTCGAGGTTATGACAGTCGCGTCGGCTCGCGGCTGTCAGCCACATGGGGTCGATGTAGTCCGGCCCCTTTTTGAACGGCTGCACGCGATGCCCGCGCGCGAATAGCGCGGCACATAGGCCTATCGTGACGGTGGTCTTGCCCGACGACTTGTGTGACGCCGAAACCAATATGCGCGGGGTGCTCATTGCGATCGTTGCCCATCAAGCGCGTTTTCGCGCTGCAAGCCCGGAATGCATTTGCATTCTGAAAATGGAATCTTCTGACTCATCAGTGCCAACGGTACAACTTGCGTTATTCAGCCGGCAAGCGGTACGGAGCAAACCTGAACAGGCGAAGGCCGACGGTGAGGATGCTGATAGCGAAGGCAACACCACCCAGGCCGAGCAGCAATTCAAACACGCTGGGTTGGTAGAAG
Organism: Betaproteobacteria bacterium; assembly: GCA_016720925.1. Taxonomy (NCBI): domain Bacteria; kingdom Pseudomonadati; phylum Pseudomonadota; class Betaproteobacteria; species Betaproteobacteria bacterium. The sequence continues at coordinate 19,739 of JADKJR010000015.1, forward strand.
TGAACAACACCATCGAAGAAACTGCTCGACTCGATGTGGCCGGGAAACAGCGGCTGCGGATATGCCTGACCGCCGATGATGGTGACGTACATCTGTGCGAGACCGCCGAGAACCACCAGGGCGGCGGCCACCAGCGTGGCGCGCGCCGATTCGCGCATACGCGGCAGCGTGAGCAGCGCAATCGGGAGCACGCCGCCGAGGATGACCTGGCCCAACCAGAACATTGCGGTTATCACGCCACCATCGAGCAGGATGAAGCGCACCACGCCGTGATGTTTCGTCATGTACAGGTTGGTCAAATGCAGAACCGCAACGAACCAGAGTCCGGCAACGATAAATGTGACCAGCAGGCCGCGCAGACGCGAGAGCATCGCCGGTGGCACCGTTTCCCCCGTGGCGCGCACGACGGCAGCGAGCACGATAAAAATATTGCCGTGCCATACGCCAGCGAAAGCGTGATGAACAGTGGCGCGTACAGCGCGGAATCGTAGGCTTCGCGCGCGACCAGAAAGCCGAAGATGGACCCGGTGCAGGTGGTGAGCATGATCCGCCAGCCGAATGCCAGAAAACCCGCCGGCCTGTTCCACGCCGCGCCCTCGCGCACCAGCGAAGTCCAAAGATAGGCGGCGATTATCGCCATGAATCCGGTATACAGGAACATGTTCCAGGCGAAGATCGACTTGAAATTGAAGTGAGTCATGGCAATGATCATGCGATCCGGCCGGCCCAGGTCGAGAAGCAGAATAATCAGGCCGCCCAGCAGCAGCGCCAACGCCAGCAGCGCGGAGAGCGGCGCGTACGGTTTGTATTCGCTCTTGCCGAATACCGAGCCAATCGATGCCACGTTGAGCGCACCCGAAGCGGCGACGATCAGAAACACCGCGAACACATGCGGAATGCCCCATACAAACTGGTTGTTCATGCCGGTGATAATGTGGCCGTGGTGCTCCATGTTGAAGAACGCCCACGCGCCACCGGCCAGCAGCACGCCGAGAACAGCGAGCAAACCGGTAAGCCGCGGGCCTGTCGACTCAACTTGTTGGAAGGACAGCTTCATGGTCAGAGGCCCTCGTAGCGCACGCCGGTATTGAGGTGCAGGTCAGCGCGCACCTGGTGCGTGGCGACGCTGGCGATTCGGCGGGAAATTTCGCTGTTCGGATCATTGAGGTTGCCGAACAGGATCGCCTCATGCCCCGCCGCCTTGCATGCCTCGACGCATGCCGGCTTCTGATCCCGGTCGATTCGATGCACGCACATGGTGCAGCCCTCAACGCAACCTTTGCCGCGCGGCACATCTGGCTTCTGGTTGGTCAAAGGCTCATGCACGAATGACCGCGCTTTGTACGGACACGCCAATACGCAATAACGGCAACCGATGCAGATGTGCCGATCGACCAGCACGATACCGTCAGCGCGTTTGAATGAGGCGCCGGTTGGACACACATCGACGCACGGCGGGTCGGCGCAGTGCTGGCACATCATCGGCATCGACGTCGTGTGACCGCTTTGCAAATTTTTGATATCGAACTTGCGAATCCACTGCGAATCGGTTTCGCTCTTTCCGCCGGAAAGTCCGTTCTCCGTATTGCACGCGGTCACGCAATCGGTGCAACCACTGGCGCATTTGCGAGTGTCGATCAGCATGCCCCAGCGCACGGACTTGCTAGCCGCCTGGTCAAGCGGTTTGGCGGAGGCGATTTCGATCAGGCGAATGCCAGGCGCGATCATGACGCCGGCGATCGCGCTCGCGGTGATGCCAATGAACCCGCGACGGCTCATGTTCTTTTCGCCGTTCGTGCTGACATCATTGGCGTCAGGCGTGATCAGAATGTTTGGTTCATTGCGCGATTCGGGAGCATTCATTGCTTGCCTCCGTTTGCGGCGGTTGCAGATGATGCAGGGGTGGAAGCTGGCTGCGAACCCCTGGATGCGGCCCCCGGCGTGGCGCTGTGACATTCAAAGCAGTCGAGGGTGACGCCCGCATAGGCGTGACAGCTTTGGCAGAAGTTATCTGCACCGGCGACGACACTGTTGGTCTTCTTGCTGGCGTGGCAATTGATGCAGCCGACAAGGCTAAACCTGGGCGTACGGATGCCGTGGTGCATGGTGTCGTCGCGCTGGTGCTTCAGGAGATCCATGTGGTTCTTGCGCATAAACGCCGGATCCGCCACACAAGCCGTGCCGTCTGCCTTTTCGATCACGGGGCGCGGGATGCGACCGGGCGTATTCGGCACTTCCGTGGCAATCGCCTGACCCGTAAACATTGCAGCGAGCAGCAACGCTGCCAGCGCGGCAACCGCAAAGCGCAAGTCGCGCACCCAGACGCCAGACCGCATCATCGCGCCGTTGTTTGTCACGGGCGTGACCTCACTCACCCAGTCCCATCTGGATGTACCCGGTCGGGCAAACGTCACTGCAGATGTGACAGCCGATACACCGCGAGTAATCGGTATCGACATATCTACCCGTGGTGGATTTCGCCTTGGGTACCTTGAACACGGCGATCTGTGGGCAGTAGACCACGCAGTTATCGCACTCAAAGCACTGCCCGCAGCTCATGCAGCGCTTGCCCTCGGCGACAACTTCCGCCTCCGACAAGGTGTGCAGGCGCTCCTCGAAATTGCCCAGCGCCTGCTCGGCGTTGAGCGTCACGGTGACGCGGCGGTGGCGCGGCGTCCGCGTGAAGTGTCCCAGGAACAGTTCATCGTGAGGAATCACGTATCTATCCGACCGATTGTCGAAATTGTGAATCGCCGCGGTACTTCCATCGGTGCCACGTATCGGCTCGTGGACTTCGCTGAAGGTGTAACCCTTTTCGAGCATCTTGCGCGTCAGGTCGAAAGTGTGGACATCGATCTTTGGACGTTTTTCGAGTGCCTCGCCGGCAAGATGGCGATCGATGCCGTCGGCGGCAATTGCGCCGTGTCCGATGGCGGTGGTGAGCAGGTGGGGCCGAATAATGTCGCCGCCGACAAATATGCCTTGCTTGCCCGTGACTTGATAGTTGCGGTCGGCGGCTACCGCGCCCTTGCCATTGTTGAATTCCTCAAGGCCGGTGAAGTCAACCGCCTGGCCGATGGCCGAAACGATCAGATCGGCGGGTATGTCTTCCTCGGTGCCTTCGATGTTTTTGATTTCAAGACGCGGTCCGACAAATTTCGCCTCGCAGCGGATCACACGCAGGCCAATTGCCCGCCCATCATCCGCACGAAGCACCTTGACCGGCGCCATGCCGCCGCGAATGGCGATGCCTTCGGCAACCGCCTGATCAATCTCATGACGGTTGGCCTGCATCTTGTCAATATTGAAAACCGATGTCAGCGTCACTTCCGCGCCGAACTTTGCCGAAACCTCGGCAACATCGTGCGCGACATGTCCCATGATGGCCAGTTCCGGACGATCGCTCGGGTTGGCCTTGTCGATGTGTCCAAGGCGGCGCGCCACGGTGGCAACGTCGATCGAGGTATCACCGCCGCCGACCACCACTACGCGCTTGCCCACGTGACGCATGCGGCCGTCATTGAACGCGCGCAGAAAGTCGGTCGCGGTCACGCAATTTGGCGCCTCGGTGCCTTCGCAAGGCAGCGCGCGTCCGGATTGCGCGCCCATGCCAAGGAATACGGCATCGAAATCGCGCCGGACCTCTTCCATCTTCACGTCGGTGCCGATTCGGCAGGAGAGCCGCGTGGACACCCCCATGTCGAGGATGCGCTTGATTTCCGCGTCGAGCACAGCGCGCGGCGTACGGAAGCCCGGGATGCCGTAACGCATCATTCCACCCAGTTCCGCGTGATCGTCGAAAACGGTGACGCTATGCCCCTTGCGCGCAAGCTGGTACGCACACGAGAGGCTTGCCGGGCCGCCACCGATCACGGCGACTCTCTTGCCAGTTTTCGTCGCGGGTGGCGTGAACTTGAGGTTGTTGGCTATCGCGTACTCGCCGAGAAAGTGCTCGACCGAATTGATACCGACGAAATCCTCCACCTCGTTGCGGTTGCAGCCGGACTCGCAAGGCGCCGGGCACACGCGGCCCATGACGGATGGAAACGGATTGGCTTCGGTGAGGCGGCGGAATGCGTACTCTTGCCAGGGCATGCCTGCCGGTGGTTTCTCGACACCGCGCACGATGTTGAGATAGCCGCGGATATCCTCGCCGGCGGGACAGCTTCCCTGGCAGGGAGGCGTGCTTTGGATATAGGTCGGGCACTTGTGCGAGTGATCGGCATCGAAGATCTCTTCCTGCCAGTTGACAGTTTGATGATCGCCGTCCTTGTAGCGCCGGAAGGTCAGTGCTTGTGTCTTGGTTTGGTCAACAACGTCTGTCATGACAGACTCTCCTCATGTTTGAACGGCCGCCGCTACCGGCGGATATAGGTCGAACCATTCATTTTTCGAGCCGGATCGCCTTGCTTACCAATTGGTGAACGCCGCCGATCATGCTCATATCGAAACCGTAATAGGGCAATACCTTGCTGAACTGTGCCTTGCAGATCGCGCAGATGGTCGCCATGAAATTTACGCCGTGGTCATCGACGACCGTCTTCAGCGCTTCCATGCGCGGTAGCGCGCCCTTGACGCGCAGTTCCATCAGATCATCGGAAAGCAGTCCGCCGCCCGCGCCGCAGCAGAAGGTGCTCTCGTGAATCGTCTCCCGGGCCATGTCGTGGAAATGGTTGGCGACCGAGGTGATGATCGCGCGCGGAATCACGAATTGTCCCCCGGGCATCGGGCCCATGCGCGACGCGCGCGCGACGTTGCAGGAGTCGTGAAAAGTGATGATGCGATCGTCGTTGGCGTCCTTGTCGAATCGGAGCGCGCCGCGCTGGATCAGATCCCACGTGAATTCACATATGTGCTGCGGCACAGGATAGCGCGAATCGAGAAAATCGAACGGGCCGATCAGTGTATTCCAGTAGCTGTAGGCGACGCGCCACGCGTGACCGCATTCGCCGACGACGATGCGTTTGGTGCCGAGTTCGAGCGCGGCTTCGCGCACCCGCATCGAGATATTCTGCATCTGCTGATAGTTGCCGATGAACAGTCCGAAATTGCCGGCCTCGGAGGCGTGCGAGCTCAGCGTCCAGCTGATGCCGGCGGCGTGAAACACCTTGGCATAGCCGATCAGGCTTTCGACATGCGGTTCGGAGAAAAAGTCCGCCGAAGGCACGATCACCAACACCTCGGCGCCCGCGACGTTAAGCGGGAATTTCACGTCCTGGCCGGTTTCTTCCTTGGTGTCCTCTTCGAGCCCGAGCAGCGTATCTTCCAGTGCGGGTTCCGGGATGCCAAGGTTGTTACCGATGCGGTGCACTTTGCCGATAATTTCGTTCGAGTACTTCTGGCCCATGCCGATCGAATCCATGATCTCCCTGGCGGCCATGGTGACTTCAGCGGTATCGATGCCATAGGGGCAGAACACGGAACAGCGCCGGCATTCGGAGCACTGGTTAAAGTAGCTATACCAATCGTCTAGAATCTCGCGGGTGAAGTCCTCGGCGCCGACCAGTTTGGGAAAGTACTTGCCGGCAAAGGTGAAATATCGCCGGTACACCTTGCGCATCAGGTCCTGGCGCGCCACCGGCATGTTCTTGGCGTCGCCTGTACCGAGGAAATAGTGGCATTTGTCCGAACAGGCCCCACAGTGTACGCAGGAATCCATGTACACCTTGAGCGAGCGATACTTGCCGAGCAACTCGCCCATCTTTCCAACGGCTTTCTCCTGCCAATTCTCGACCAGTTCGCCGGGAAAACCGAGCGCGGTCTGGATCGGCGGTTGCGCGACAAAGGGCTTGAGATGCGCCGTCGTTCCCTTCTGCACCAGCGGGATGACGGGGTAGCCCTTTAGCCGGGGTGTTTCAAATTCCGCGACGGCCATGGCTTATCCCTCCCGCTTCAGGGCCGTGGCCCACGACGTCACATGGCGATTTTCGCGCGGGTCGTCGGACTGGTTGCGAGTCGGGCTGAAAAACAGGCCGGGAGCGTGCAGCAATTTGCTGATGGGAAAAATAACCATCAGTACGACCACGAGGCCCAGATGCACCAGCAATACCGGCTCGGTTGGTAGTGGCTGCGGGTCAAGATAGAGCAGGCCGAGCATGAATACCTTGACCGCGACGATGTCGGTGTGTGCAACAAAGCGCATCGCCAGTCCGCTCGCGCCGATCGCGAGCAGCAGCGCCAGCATCAGGTGATCAGAAGGGGTCGAAATGTAACGCACGCGATCAACCAGAAAGCGTCGTGCCCACAGGCCAAGCAGTCCCGCAACCATCGCGAATCCGGCATACATGCCAAAGGGTTGCACCAGTTTCACCCACACCCATACCGGCTCGGTCACGTATCTCAAATGACGCAGGGTGACGAGCAGCAGCGCGGCATGGAACAGCCAGCCGAACAGCCAGGTCCATTTGTTCGATTTGAACAGGCTCTCGAACAACACCACTTCTCGCGCCATACGCAAGGCGACGCCGCCGTTGTCGAGCGGCGCCGGCGTGGTGGGAATCTTCAGCGGCGCGGGCGTGCGCGCATAGTCGGATATGCGCCAGGCAAGGCCGCCGAAGAAAACCAACGCGGCGAAGTAGAAGGCCGCGACGTAGAGTAGTGTGACAAATGACATGTCGCTCTCGCCCTCGTTCTTTCAGCCGCTTGTGAAGTTGCTAGGGAACTGCTCGATCAAACGCAGCCAGTTGGCTTCGGTAGCCCCGCGATCTTGCACGCCTGTTTGGCGGGGCCGTAGGGGAACAGCTCGTAAAGGTACTTGCTGGTGCCTTTGTCCGCGCCGAGTTGCTTCCCAATTGCCTTGGTCAGGACGCGTACGGCAGGCGCGATCTGAAAATCGTTGTAGTACTGGCGGAGAAAGTTCACCACTTCCCAATGTGCCTCGGTCATTTCCACGTTTTCCGTCGTGGCAATGTATTTGGCAGCTTCTTCGGTCCACTCGGACAGATTGAGGAGATATCCCTCTTCGTCGGTTTCGTAGGTCTTGCCGTTGATTTCAAAGGCCATAACAATCTCCTTAAGCGGTTGGTTTGAAGCGAATGTTGTTCGGCTGGTTCAGAGCCAGCTTTGGTTGGTCGGATGGCTCGTGACCAATTCCACGAAACCCGCGTAGTCCACGAGTGTCACGCCGTCGATCACGCGTTCCTTCATGCCGCGCGCCTCGATATCCGGGGCAAGCGCGTACAATTTGAGCGAGGCGGCCGCTTTTTGCAACTTCTCCGCGGCATTGCCGCCGCGCACGGCGGCATAGACGCCGTCTTCGATCAGCAGAACCGCATTGCCGGCTTGCGCCACGCGCAGGCAGCTATCCAGCGCGTTTTTTTCGTAAGGTGATTTGGTGACGATATGCAGCATTTAATTTCCCCGTGTCTCTTCGTTCAGTGTCGCCAAGCCTAAAAGCTCAAGACGACGTCCTGCTCCGCCATCAACTTTCCTACTTCCGCCGAGGAAAGGACCTCGACCGGCACCAGCAGATCCGCTTCGGTCAGGCCGCGCGCGTCCATTGACTCGCGCTCGACGTAGAGTTTTTCCACGTCATAACCTTCGAGCGCGCGATAGGTCGGCGAAAAATTCTTGGTCTCGATCCCTTTCGTGTTCTGTCCCTTGGCAAGCTGGTAAACGCCATCGTCCATGAACACCAGGCTCACGTCCTGATCGAATGTCGCGGAGATCAATACCACTTCAAGGCTTTCAAGCGCGTACACGGTTCCATACGGAGCCTTGCGATTGAGCATCATGAATTTCTTGACCTTGCCGGCGGATGTCTGTTCTTCTTCCATCGTCTTTGTGTCCGATCAAATCTGTCTGTCTGGATAACGGTAATGCACTACGCTGATACCTGAAACGCTAGCATTGGCGGGTGTTTCATGGCATTTTGTGCCTGCAAGCCGCACCAGTGCTTGACTTTAGTCGCCAAATACCACCAGCCGGTCTGCCTTGATGCCCGCGTCGACCAATTGCCCCAGCCCCGAAATACGAAATCCGGGCGCGAGGTTTTCATCCTTGATGCCGCGCCGCAACGCCGCCGCGACACACACCACCAAGTCGATCTTGTTATCCTGGCCAAGCTTGGTCCAGCGGTTGACGATGTGGCGGTCATCCTGCGGCGGCTCGGTGAGGCGAGACGCCACATTTACGCCGTCATGGTAGAAGAATACCCGCGATATCTGGTGCCCCGCAGCGATCGCCGCGCGCGCGAACAGCCACGCGGTGTCGGCGGCCTGATGCGTATAGGGCCCTTCGTTGATCATCAATGCGATTTTCATGTTGCTTCCCGTGCGTCTATTGAGCGGCGCAAAATCAGAAACGAATGTGCGTCGAGGCGTTCAGGTTGGCACGCGAACCGCGCCAGTCGTCGATCAGGTACTTGGTGAACGGCAGTTCACATTTTTCAAAGAAACGTGGCCAGCCGATGCGTTCGATCCAGTCAGACATGCGCTCCCAGGGGCGTGCATCAGCTTTGTAGGTGTAGAGAATCTTTTTCACCAGCGCGGACACTTCCGGCCAGCGCGGCGCGTTGTTGGGCAGCCCCGAGGCCACCATCTTCATGAACGTCGGCTTGCCGCGCGCATTCGAGTTCTTGCCGCCGACCCAGATGGCGAGTTTGGTGTGCTCGGGGTCGTTGATCTGCATGGGCGGGCAGGGCGGGTAGCAAGCGCCGCAGCACATGCATTTCTTCTCGTCGATTTCCAGCGAGGGTTTGCCATTGACCAGGGCCGGACGGATCGCGGCGACCGGGCAACGCGCCACCACGGTCGGACGCTCGCACGCATTGGCGACCAGGTCGTGATTGATCTTGGGCGGCTTGGTGTGTTGAACAATCACGGCGATGTCCGCCTGTCCGCCGCAATTGATCTCGCAGCATGAGGTTGAGAGGTGGACACGGTTGGGCATGTCTTCCTTGATGAACTCCTCATACAGGTCATCCATCAGTGCTTTGACCGCGCCCGATGCGTCCGTGCCGGGAATATCGCAGTGCAGCCAGCCCTGCGTATGGGCGATCGATGAAACCGAGTTTCCGGTTCCGCCCACAGGGAAACCGGCTGCCGTCAGCGCGGTGATCAGCGCGGCGACCCGGGTCTCGTCCTTGACCATGAATTCGATATTGCTGCGGATCGTGAAACGCACGTAGCCGTCCGCGAACTGGTCGGCGATGTCGCACAGTTTGCGGATGGTGAACAGATCCATCTGCCGTTGAGTGCCTGCGCGTACCGTCCAGATCTGGTCGCCGGAATGCGCGACGTGGTGCAGCACGCCGGGGCGCGGCCGATCATGATATTTCCAGTTGCCGTAATTTTTCAGCATCACCGGATGCAGCCACTGCTTGTTGTCCGGTACGCCGCTCTCAATGGGTTGACGCATCGCCATGTCTTTCTCCTCGCTGAATTCCGATTGCCGTGATTGCCGCTATTCCCGCGCGATTTTCTGCGCTCAGTCCGCGGCCTTTTTTGCATTGATGCGCGCCACTTCGTCATCCCAACCGTCGGTGCGTACATAAGGGTTGGTGCGCGGAGCCGATACCATGTTGGCGTCGATTTCCTGACCGATGCCCTCCAGGAAATTGACCAGGCCAATACGCTCGATCATTTCGCCAGTGCGTTCGTGCTCGAGCGCGTTTTCGGCGAAAAAATCGATCACTTTGCGGCCGAGTTCAACCAGCGCCTCATAGTCTTCATCGGACTTGAGCGGCATGAACGGCACGACCACGGTTCCCATCAGGTCGCCAATCTTCAGCGTACGTTTACCACCCATCAGGATGGTCGCGCCGGTGTCCTTGCCATGGGCGAGCGCGCCAGTCATGACGTTGATGCAGTGCATGCAGCGCACGCAATTGGGATTGTCGATTTCCAGCGACTGCGTATCGTTGATCGCGACCGAGGATATTTTTCCATCCTTTGAAACATCCTTGGTCTCCTTGAGCATGATTGCCTTGGTCGGGCAGCGGGCAATCACATCGTTGACCAGTTCGTTCATGCCGTGTTTGGCAAACCACTTGCGCGCGAGACCTTCGTCGGTGCGCATGTTGTCGCGCCATGTGCCGATCACGGCCATGTCGGCGCGCTGGATGGAATTCATGCAGTCGTTGGCGCAGCCCGAGAACTTGAATTTGAACTTGTAAGGCAGCGCCGGGCGATGGATGTCATCGGTAAACGTGTTCAGTACATCGCGATGCGCCTTGGCCTCGTCATAGCACGATTGCTCGCAACGCGCCGCGCCCACGCAGGACATCGAGGTGCGCACGGCGGGGCCTGCGCCGCCGAGATCGAACCCGAGTTCGTTGATGGCGTCAAAGGCATCCTGAACCTTGGCCGAGGATACGCCCTGGAACATGATGTCGCCGCTCTGACCGTGGAAAGCAATCAGGCCGGAGCCATGTTCCTCCCAGGCGTCGCAGAGCTTGCGCAGGATATTGGTGTCGTAGTGCATGCCTGGCGCGGGTTGGATGCGCAAGGTGTGGAATTCCGACGAGTCCGGGAACATGCTGGCCACTTCGGAGAAGCGAGGGATTACGCCGCCGCCGTAGCCAAACACGCCGACCGTTCCACCCTTCCAGTAGCCCTTGCGGGTTTTGTATGAATGTTCGAGCTGGCCCATGAGATCGACCATGTAGTCGCTCTTGTCAGCGAGGCGCTTGAGACCGGTAACGAAGCTGGGCCACGGGCCGCTTTCGAGTTGGTCGAGCATTGGCGTATCGTGCGGTTTCTTGGCCATTCTGGTCTCTCCTCTTGTTGCGTCTTGATCGGCTTGTCGCGTATTGCGGCTTCATGCGGCTGCATTCGGGTGAAATCAACATTGCGGCGCTGTTGCGAACTGAACGTAACCAGACGCGCACAATTTTCTACCCGATTTTGAGACATGGTATCCCGCGTTCCCGCGCACGGTCGATAGACCGCATAGGGTGGGCGGTACTACCCACATGGGGTATATGCGCCTGCCCGTCCCGGCTATAGACGACAGCCAGCTTGTTTGTGCCCAATAGACGCATCGCAAAAAAGGTCGAATTCCGCCAAACCGTACCGCATGGGTGCGCAGCTTGCGCGTATCACGCAACAGGCCGGAGCTTGCGTCCACAAGCCATTTCTCAGGAGAAGTAGCATGACCCACATCGTCATCATCGGTGCCGGCATTGGCGGCATGCCCATGGCGTATGAAATGCGGGAAAAGCTGCGCGCGGCGGACAAAGTCACGGTGATTTCGAACGCGCCCAAATTTCAGTTCGTGCCGAGCAATCCCTGGGTTGCCGTGAATTGGCGCAAACGCTCCGACATTGAGTTCGACATTGGACCTGCTCTCGCCAAGAAGGGCATCGACTTCATTCCGGTCGGCGCCAAGCGGGTCCATCCGGACAAGAACTCGGTCGAGCTCGACGACGGTCAAAACGTGTCCTACGACTACCTGATCGTCGCCACCGGTCCCAAGCTGGCGTTTGACGAGATCGAGGGTCTCGGTCCGAAAGGGCACACGCAATCGATCTGCCACGTTGACCACGCCATCCAGGCCGAGACCGAGTGGCAGCAATTCGTCAAGGACCCTGGACACATCGTCGTTGGCGCGGTGCAGGGTGCATCGTGCTATGGACCGGCGTATGAGTTCGCAATGATCATGGACACCGACCTTCGCCGCCGCAAAATTCGCGACCGCGTGCCGATGACTTTTGTCACGGCGGAACCCTACATCGGGCACTTGGGCCTTGGTGGCGTCGGTGATTCGAAGAGCCTGCTTGAATCGGCAATGCGCGATCGCCACATCAAGTGGATTTGCAACGCCAAGGTGACCAGGGTCGAGGCCGGCAAGATGTACGTCACCGAACACGACGAGTCCGGCCAGCCGAAAAAGGAACATACCCTCGACTTCAAGTATTCGATGATGCTGCCTGCATTCAAGGGCGTGGACGCGGTTTTTGGCATTGAGGGCGTGACCAACCCGCGTGGCTTCATTCTGATCGATGAATTCCAGCGCAACCCGAAGTACAAGAATCTGTATTCGGTCGGCGTTTGCGTTGCGATACCGCCGGTTGAAGCCACACCCGTTCCCACTGGCGCGCCAAAGACCGGCTATATGATCGAGTCGATGGTTACCGCGACGGCGCACAACATTCGTGACGTGATCGACGGCAAGGAACCGACCCATCGCGCCACCTGGAATGCCGTTTGCCTTGCGGATTTCGGTGATTCGGGGGTCGCTTTCGTCGCGCTACCGCAGATTCCGCCGCGCAATGTCAACTGGTTCTCCGAAGGCAAATGGGTGCATGTCGCCAAGGTCGCATACGAGAAGTACTTCATTGGCAAGATGAAAGTAGGCAATTCCGAGCCCGCCTTCGAACGATTGTTGATGAAAATGATGGGGGTCATGAAGCTCAAGAAATGAGGTGCCGGATCAGCGAGAATGGGCATGGTGCTAAGTGGAAACTGCCCGGCATCCAACATATGGAGGCTTCATGCCTGAAATTGTTTCCCTGAATAAATTCAAAGTTCCACTAGGCGGCCAGGAGATCGAATTGCAGCAGTTGGATCATGACGCGGGAGGTATGAGCCTGATGCGGATACGCATCCGCGAACGCTCGCGTTTCACAGTCTTCGAGATTGATCCCGTGACGGCGCGCGAGTGGGGCGAGGCAATGACACGATGGGCGACACAGCAATTACCGAAGTAGATCGCGGGCCGCGCGTGCAGGAATGCGCGGTGCTGGACCTCGTGTTTGAAGCGCGAGGGGCGACCCTGCCCGCCGACCATCGTCATGCATTGCGCGAAGCCATCGCGCTTGCGCTGCCCTGGTTCGAGGACGAAACCACGGCGGCAATTCATCCGCTCAAGTCGGCCCATTCCGCGACCGGCGCGGTGCTTCTGTCGGCGCGTTCGCGACTGGTGCTGCGTGTCCCCGTGGAACGTCAGGCAGCGGCCGCGCAACTCAGGGGACGCGAGCTGGTGCTGGACGGCGCGACGATCGATATCGGCGAGATGACCGCGCGTCCTTTGCTGGGGCATGGCACCGTGTATGCGCATCTGGTCACGGGTGACATTGACGACGAACTCACCTTTACCGCGGCGATGCGCGACGAACTTGAATCGCTTGGAATTCGCGGCGAGGTCATTTGCGGTCGCCGGCAGACGGTCGGCAGCGGTGACCGTCAACTCAGGGGATTCAGTGTCATGGTGCATGGTCTTCTGCCGGAGAGTTCGCTGCAATTGCAGGCGCGTGGCACTGGCTGCGACATGAAACTGGGCTGCGGCGTCTTCGTGCCGCACAAATCGGCCGCGGCCGTAGGTTCATAGCGGCCTCGGGTAAACGGCTACATTCAACTAACAGCAAGGAGCATAAATGGCATATACCGTCAATGGCGTGGAACTGGAAACCGACGATCAGGGTTATCTGCTCGAAGCCAACACTGGCGAGGGTGTGGCTGAGGCAATCGCGGCAGCGGAGGGCATCACCCTTACACCCGAGCATTGGGAGATAATTCGCTACATGCGCGACGAATACCAAAACAACGGCCACACGCCCAATTTTCGCAACATGCTAAAGGGTGTCAACGAGTTCCGGCCCGAGGCCGACAGCAAGAGCCTCTACAATCTGTTTCCGATTGGTCCGGCAAAGCAGGCGGCCAAGATTGCCGGCCTGCCGCAGCCCCTCGGCAAGGGCGGGTACTGAGGACGTCCACCCGGCCATCGACCTGAAAGCCCGCCAGCCGGTGCGCTCCAGTCAATGGCCGGACCTCCACCGGCCGCGATACCAGAAAGCCAAACTCATGCGCGTCAAAGCCCAATGGTTCAAGGAAGAACGCAGCCGCACACCGGAAGAGGCGGCAAGCGTGATGGCGTTCATTCTCTGGCGCGCGGGTATCAACGCGGTCAAGCAAATGCGGGACGCACACTTCGATATCGACGCAGGTCCGCCGTATTTCGCGTTCATGCGGGAGGTTCTGGTCTTCATGGCGATGGTTGCCGACCGCATTGCCTTTGAACAACTCGACGGCGAGGCGCGCAGCCGCTTCACCACGGAGGTTGCGATGCGCGTGGCGGACATTCTCGTGGAAAACGAGAGTCGCCTGCTCGGCCCGGAGAAAGAGCCTGGATATCGGAAAGAGTTCATCGACCTCTACAACATGCGGGCCTCGGACTACGCAACATTTGCCTTCACCAGCGACGGACCCGATTTTGCGTTCATGCGTTACCTCGGCGCATGCATCACCGCATTGGTACCAGCCAAGGACAAGACGTGGGCGATGGACCAGATCGTCGCAAGCGAGGCGCCGGATGCGGTCGAGTCGATCCGCAAGGGAATGGTTGGCCTGTTCGCCCCGCCGGGAGCGCGCGGCAGCCGTCGTCGCGCTGTCAGTGGCGATTGAGCCGCGAGCCCGGACCATGTCCCCTGATCCTTTCAATCTCGATGACCGCAATTGCCATGGCGCCTATGAGCGCTGGCGTGATGAAAAGCTTGCCAGTCTGCCGGCAAGGGCAAGCGAACTGATTGTCGAAGTTCGCGATCCGCGTGCGCTCTCGCCGACGGAACGCACCGCCATCGTCGCCAGGTTGAAGCGCGCCAACATGGCGATTTATGCCTCGCCTGTTTTCGGTGAGGACAAGTCCATCCCCATGATGCTCGGTCGCCAGTTCGGCCTCGATCGTTTTGACGGCAACTGGCTTGCCGACGAAGACAAGGTGACGCGCATCACTGTCAATGATGATGGCACGCGCAAGCACTACATTCCCTATACCACGCAGCCCATCAAATGGCATACCGACGGATACTACAATGACACGGCGCACGCGGTGCGAGCCATGATTCTGCATTGCGTGCGCCCGGCCGTGCATGGAGGTGAAAACACGCTCCTTGACCACGAGATCGCCTACCTTCGCATGCGCGATCACAACCCGGATTTCGTGCGCGCCATGATGGCACCACAGGCCATGACCATTCCCGCGCGCGAGGATGACGATGGCGTCGCGCGCGCGGCGGTTTCGGGGCCGGTATTTTCCTGTCATCCGGAATCCGGACGGCTGCACATGCGCTATACGGCGCGTACCCGCAGCATCGCCTGGGCCGGGGATGCGACCACACGCGCCGCCGTTGCGTGGCTGGAAGGCCTGCTTGCGTCGGAACTGCCCGGCAAGATACGCGCGCGCCTTGAGCCCGGCATGGGCCTGCTTTGCGCAAACGTATTGCATGACCGTACAGGATTTGAAGATGATGCGGCCGCTCCACGGCTTCTGTATCGCGCGCGCTACCACGATGAAATCAACGGAGAAATCAGCCGTATTTGCGTCGCCCAGGATAGGAAACACACATGTCCGGCTCAGTGACGGTCTGGCGTGCGGCGCAACTTGTGGGCGTCCCCCGCGGCGAATTGCAAGCGCAAGTGCGTGCCGGCGTGCTCGCGCTGTGCGACGGGCAGGTGGCCATCGGTGATTTGTTGCGCCTCTATCCCCAGGCCAATATCGAGGATAGCGGCATGCTCGAGCGGGTGATGCGTATCAAGGATGAGTCGTTCGGCAAGCGAATTCGCGAACGCGTGCTGCCCAGCCAGGAAGTGCTTGCGCAGCGCCTGTTCGGTCAGACCCAGGAACTGGCCGATGTGCGCAGCCATTTGCAGCAGTATCATCGCCTGGTCATCGACTTGCAAACGCGGATCCGCGCACTCGTCGCCGATTCGCCGGATAAGGCGGCTGGCGATCGCTTCCGGGAACTCGATCAACACCTGTCGCAGGGATTATCAGAGGTGCTTGCCATGGAATCTGTCGACCCGCTTTCCGTTATGGATGAAATGCTCAAGGTCGTTTCCGCCCGCGTGACTGTGCGGCCCAGCGGTCGTGAATTTCTCGTCGAGGGCCATGCCACGCTTCTGCAAGCCGGCCTGCTTGCGGGCATCAGCCTTAACTACGGATGTGGAAACGGTGGATGCGGCCTGTGCAAGGCGCGCGTGGTGGCGGGTGAGACCATCAAGGTGCGCAATCACGATTACACGCTCTCCGAAACGGAAAAACGCCAGGGACACGTGCTGCTCTGTGCGCATACTGCGGCCAGCAGTGAGGTGATGATTGAAACCCTTGAGGCGCGCGGGCCGCAGGACATGCCATCGCAGCAAATTGTCACCAAAGTCCGCGCGGTCACGCCTCTCGCGCCCAACACCATGCTCCTGCACCTGCAGACGCCGCGCTCCAACCGTTTGCGATTCCTTGCCGGCCAATCGATCACGCTGGGCCTTGCCGCCAGCGGAGAAGACATACACGCGACCTACCCGGTCGCAAGCTGCCCCTGCGATGACCGTAACCTGCATCTTTACGTCGCGCGCCGCGCTGACGATGCCTGCGCCAACGCGTTGTTCGCGGACGCGGTAAAGCCCGGCGATGATGTGACCGTTTGGGGGCCGAGCGGTAACTTTGTTCTCGACGAGAGCCGGCGGCCGCTGGTGTTTGCGGCTTGCGATACCGCCTTTGCGCCCGTCAAGAGCCTGATCGAACACGCACTTGCCGTGGACGCCGCGCCATCCATCTCGCTCTATTGGCTGGCGACGCGCACGGATGGCCACTTTTTTTCCAACCAGTGCCGCGCATGGTCCGCCGCGCTCGATCAGTTTGAGTATTCGCTGTATACGGACAAGGATGCGGCGGCGGGTGCGCGGCAGATTGCCGCCGCGATGCGCGTCGACCTTTTGGATATCCAGTGCGATTTCTACCTGGCCGGCCCTGACGATTTTGTCACCACCCTGCACGATGAGTTGCGTCTCGCCGGTGTACCCGACAACCAGATTTACTCCTATACGGCGGATGCCTGAAGCCATGAGCCTGCCGTCGCCGCGCCCGCCGATGTCCGCCATGGCGCCTGACCCGGCTGCCGGCGCATGCGGTGGTGGCGAATCCTTTGCGCTCATGGTGCACGGCGAGAGCATGACGCCCGAATTCCAGCATGGCGAAATCATCATCATCGAGCCGGAGGGGCTCGCATCCGATGGCTCGTATGTGCTCGCACAACCCAACGGCGAGTGGATATTTCGCCAGCTCGTCCGGGTGGGCGAACACTGGTGCCTGCACGCGCTCAATGCGGCGTTTCCGGATCAGCCGATTGCCGATCTGTCGATCGTCAAAGGTGTCATCATCCAGAAAGCAAAGCCGGGGCGGCGGCATGGCTCGCGCCGCTACGTCTGAGTTCGTCGCTGATTCGGAGATTCGCCAATGCCTTACTTTGTATATCGCGTCACGCGCGCACCGCTGCTTCAACTCGAAAAGCTTGCCGTCTTCGACAAGTATGCGGAGGCATCGCAGCGCGCGAAGACATTGCGCGCGGATGCCGATCCCGCCCGGGAGGCAATCAAGGTCATTCACGCCGAAACCGAGCTGCACGCCGAGGACCTGCTTTCGCAAGTACGCGAAGCAGCGCCGGGGAGCGGGTCGGAAGAGTAGTCTCCTCCGTCAGTTGCCAGGTGCGGGTTGAAATTGAAAATGAAAGGACGCAGAGATTGCCAGACTCGCGAGGGAGCCGGGCATTGATCACAATTGCGGGAATGGTGGGTGATCAGTCTTTTCATTGCGCAGAACGCCATTTGGCGCGGCTTCCAGAGCAAAAGCGCCCGAAAGTCCGCTCCGGTTAAGGAGTTTGCTTCAAGCCGTTGACAAGAAATGCTGGATAGTCTGTCAGCCAGCAGGCAAGGACACCTGCAGGAATTCAACGGGTCCCATCGCACATAGCGACAACTCATTGCCAGACGGAATAGTCACGCTGTCGCCGGCCCGCATTGTGTGATCGCCAAGCGAATTGCTGCGCAGTTGAAGTGTCCCGCCGAGGACAAACAGGAACAGGAGTTCGCCCTCGTGCGAGGCGACCGGCGTGGTCGAATCGATGTCCGCGCGCGCATTCGTGCGCACAATCATTGCGCCGGCAACGCAAGAGGTTGCGGCAGCGATACCGGTGTCGCGCGCTTCAAAACCGAGGGGGGCGGGCCCCGGCGGGGCCGGCGGGGGCGGGGGGGGCGCCCGCGGCGGGGGGGGGGGGGGGGGGGACGTGTCGCGCGAATCGCTGCCCGCCAAATTCACGTTGCGGCAATACCTGCATCGTTGGCAGTGAAATCTGATGATCCGCAAGCGTCTCGTGGATGGCAGGACAGCCAAGTTCAATCACCTCAAGCCCGGCGGAAGCTTCGAGCACGCGATGGCGAATTCCGGGTGGCTGCAACACGCAATCGCCGGCCCGCAGCAGAAACGGCTCACCCTGATCCTCATACACGACGCGTACCCAGCCGGCCTTGCAGAAAATCATCTGGAAGCGGACTTTGTGAAAGTGCACATAGTCGGGCACCGGCCCGCCGTCGGGGATGCGGATGTGCGAGCCAATAAATCTTCCACCGAACCGGCCCGGAATCAGGTCGCGATACTGCATCCCCGCGCGGCCGGTCACCCAGGCATCGGCATCGTTCATGCGCGTGAGGATATATTCCTGCTTTCCTTCCGGGAGCTCGACAGTGGTCGCGCCCTGTACCCATTCAATCGAAAGGCCGGGCACCGGCACGACCAGCGGAGACTGATCGGTGATCAAGCGCAGCAGTACTTGCGAATCACCCATTGCCCGCGCCGCGACCTCGAGGCGCAGTGTCACGCCGAATCCGGACACGACGGCGGTTGTCGGCGAATCAGCCGGAAAAATCATGTCGACACGAAAACCCAGTTGCGCGGTGAGCGCTTCAAAGGTCGCGTCAAAATCCGAGCAAGGGATCACGATTTGCGCGTGTTGGACTGGCATGATTTTGGAAAGGTATTGAGCGGGAAGTTTGGCCGGCACGACGTGCATGCGAATCGGCATGCCGAATTGCCGAGGGCATTCTGGCACGATTGTGCGATTCCGTTCGCGAATGCCGCCGCCATCCACCGTACGCACAGGCTGGATTTGCGGGACGACCGTTTCAAAGCGTTTACGACGAGGAAGGCGGCGCGAGGTCGCTGCTCACCGTTTTGTTGGCACGCAAATCAACGCCCCCGCATCCAGGCAAGGGGAAATAAAAGCGCTGCGCAGTTGCATGTCTCCGGGCGATCACCAGCGTGGCAATCGCCCGACTACACGTCTATTTTCCTGGACAGGCAGCTTCTCCGGGCACTTTCCCCGGCATCAGCAGGAATTGCTCGAATGGGCCCATGACGCTCATCGCTTCCATCTTTGGTCCCACGAATTTCAGGCGACCGAACATCATGGCGCGCATCGGGCCGTAGTCGCCGGCGCCCATCTCATTCCAGCGCTTGGTTTCCGCATGCATTACATAGTCCGAGCTTGATTTCAGGTCAGTGTGCTCGATCTTGCCTGCATAGGTGCAGAGCGCCTTGCTGTCTTTCGCGGAGATGATCATTTCGACCTTGGTCGCTTCACCGCAATCGGTGCGGTACATGTGAATGATCTTGTAGCCACGCCCCTGGTCATTCTTGATCCAGTCGCCGGCAAGTTCTTCGGTGAGCATCGGGTTGGTATTCCAGGCCTTGCAGGCCAGGTCGGCCCATTCGGCGGACATCAGCGGGGTGGCGTTGGCGCCGGGGGAAAGGCTCGCGAGTACCGCGAGGGAAATTAGCAATTTACGCATTGATGTTCTCCTTTGTATGCGTGGGTGGAAGTTGCAAGTGGCGGCATGTGCAATCGGGAATAGACGGTGGGCAAAGTGGACAAAGGGCAAAGGTCAAACGGTTTGCGGAAGCTGCCCACAGGCGCGGGCAATCATGGCCGTATCAGCTTGATCGTGGAATCGACAATTCGTTCGGTGGTAATGCCGAAGTGGCGATAGAGGTCCCCGGCCGGGGCGGATTCCCCAAATGTGTCGATACCGATCGCGGCGCCGTCCAGTCCCACATATTTTCGCCAGTAGTCGGTGACGCCTGCTTCCACGGAGATGCGCGGAATTCCGGCGGGCAAGACGCTTTCCCGGTAGGCGGCGTCTTGCCTGTCAAACGCTTGCGTGCACGGCATAGCAACCACTCGCGCGGCGATGCCACGCTTGCCAAGTTCGGTTTGCGCCTCAATGGCCATGGGTACTTCGGAGCCGGTGGCGATGATGACGGCCTTGAGTGCACCGCTTTCTGCGGACAGCATGTATCCACCACGCTGGATATTGGCCAAGGTTGCAGGTGTCCTTCTCTGGAACGCAACGTTCTGCCGGCTGAACAAGAGGCAACTCGGCCCGTTGCGGCGCTCGATCGCGTGCGCCCACGCCACGGCCGATTCGACCGTATCGCACGGACGCCAGACATCCATGTTGGGGATCAGGCGCAAGGTAGCGGTTTGCTCGACCGCCTGGTGCGTGGGCCCATCTTCGCCCAGGCCGATTGAATCGTGCGTATAGACGAAGATGTTGCGGATCTTCATCAACGCCGCCATGCGCACCGCATTTCGCGCGTATTCGGAGAACATCAGGAATGTCCCTGTGTACGGAATAAAACCGCCATGCAGCGCGATGCCGTTGGCAATGGCTGACATGCCGAATTCGCGCACGCCGAAATTGATGTAATTGCCGCCTTGTGTTGCGTTGATCTGTTTGGAGCCGGTCCAGTTGGTGAGGTTGGAGCCGGTCAGGTCGGCCGAGCCGCCCAGCAATTCCGGCAACACCGCCGCCAGTCCCTCGATGGTCTGCTGGGACGCTTTGCGCGTCGCGACGGTTTCCGCTTTTTCATTTGTTTTGGCGAGGAAGGCATCGGCCGCGGCTTTCCATTGCGCCGGCAAGTCTCCCGCCATGCGACGACGAAATTCACCGGCCAGTTCAGGATGCTTTTTTTGGTAGGCGTCAAATGCGGCCTGCCATTGCGTTTCGAGGCCGGCACCGGTCGCGCGGGCATTCCAGGCGTCGTACACTGCCTGTGGAATTTCGAACGGTGGGTGATGCCACCCGATGGCTTCGCGCGTCGCGGCGATTTCCTTGTCGCCCAAGGCCGCGCCATGCACGCCTTCTGTGCCCTGCTTGTTGGGTGAGCCTTTGCCGATGACGGTCTTGCAGCAAATGAGCGTTGGCTGGGCATGATTGCCTTTGGCGGCCGTCACGGCACGCTCGATCGCTGCAAAGTCGTGGCCATCGACATCGTCGATCACCTGCCAGCCATAGGCCGCGAATCGCTGCGGTGTGTTATCGGTGAACCAGCCTTCGACTTCACCGTCAATCGAGATGCCGTTATCGTCGTAGAAGGCGATCAGCTTGCCCAGTTTCTGCGTGCCCGCGAGCGAGCAGACCTCGTGTGAAATGCCTTCCATGAGACAGCCATCGCCGAGGAATACGTAGGTGTGGTGATTGACGATTTCGAAGCCGTCGCGATTGAAGCTACGCGCGAGTTCGCGTTCGGCGAGCGCCATGCCGACCGCGTTGGCAAGACCCTGTCCAAGCGGTCCCGTAGTGGTTTCCACTCCCGGCGCGAAGCCGTACTCGGGGTGGCCGGGCGTCTTGGAATGAAGCTGGCGAAATCGCTTGATCTCATCCATCGACAAGTCATAGCCCGTCAGATGCAGGAGCGAATAAAGCAACATGGACCCGTGACCGTTCGACACGATGAACCGGTCGCGATCGGGCCAATGCGGATTGGCGGGGTTGTGGCGAAGATGGTGGCGCCACAGCACTTCGGCGATTTCCGCCATGCCCATCGGCATGCCGGGATGTCCGGAGTTGGCTTTTTGAACGGCGTCCATGGCGAGCGCGCGAATGGCATTGCTGAGTTGTTGCCGGTCTGCCGTGTGCGCGGTTGCTGAATTGAGGGGCATCATGGAGAAGTCCTTGCGAGTAGTGAATTAACTTGCGACGGAAAATGTCATTGCGTCATTGTCTGGATGCGCCACGTCGAACGGACGCATTGGACCGTTCGCATGGGCGGGCGAGAAGTTGTTTGGTGCGGATAGTTAAACTCTATATCTGGTGCGACTTGCTGGGCGAAAGTGGCTGGAAAGGCGCGCGGAATGGCGATCTGCGTTTCGTTTGGCTA
Organism: Betaproteobacteria bacterium; assembly: GCA_016720925.1. Classification (NCBI taxonomy): domain Bacteria; kingdom Pseudomonadati; phylum Pseudomonadota; class Betaproteobacteria; species Betaproteobacteria bacterium. The sequence continues at coordinate 41,663 of JADKJR010000015.1, forward strand.
CGACCGCATTTAGCCGGCGATCGCGCGCTTGCGCCGCTCCATCATTCTCCAGATGAAAGGTGTAAAGATGAGCTGCATGGCCAATTCCATCTTGCCGCCCGGCACCACGATGGTGTTGGCGCGCGACATGAAGGAATCATGAATCATGTTCTGCAGATACGGAAAATCGATGCCCTTGGGATTGGAAAAGCGGATGACCACGAAGCTTTCGTCGGCGGCCGGGATTTCACGCGAGATGAAAGGGTTTGATGTATCCACGCAGGGAACGCGCTGAAAATTCACGTGCGTCTTCGAAAATTGCGGGCAGATGTAATGCACGTAATCGGGCATGCGCCGCAGGATGGTATCGGTGACTGCCTCGGTCGAGTAGCCGCGTTTGGATTTGTCGCGCCACAGCTTCTGGATCCACTCCAGGTTGATCACCGGCACCACGCCAATCAGCAAATCCGGATAGCGGGCGATGTTGACCTCTTCGGAAATGACGCCGCCATGCAGGCCTTCGTAGAACAGCAGATCGGTGTTCGGCGGCAGGTCTTCCCAGGGTGTGAAGGTGCCCGGGTCCTGTTTGTAAGGCGCCGCTTCCTCGAGGTCGTGAAGATACTTGCGGCGTTTGCCGTTGCCGGTGTTGCTGTAATCGCGAAACAATGATTCCAGTTCGGCGAACATGTTGTTCTCGGGCCCGAAGTGGCTGAAGTTTTTGTTGCCGGCCGTCTCCGCTTCGGCCATCTTGACTTTCATTTCCTTCCGATCGAAGCGGTGGAAGCTGTCGCCCTCAATGATGGCAGCAGATACTTTCTCGCGGCGAAAAATATTCTCGAAGGTGCGCGTTACAGAGGTAGTGCCCGCTCCTGATGAACCGGTGATGGCGATGATGGGATGACGTTCAGACATGGTGTATGGCCTCAGGTTTGGAAGCGAAACAGACTGCGTTCATTGAATAGTGGTGGGTAGGTGTCGTCGCTGGCGGGTTCGGCGTGATAGCGCTCGATGCGTTCAACTTCGTTCTTCGAGCCGAATACCAGGCCGATCCGCTGATGAAGCGATGTAGGCTGCACGGTAAGCATCGGCACCGTGCCGGTGCTCGCGCGCCCGCCCGCCTGCTCCATGATGAAACCGATCGGATTGGCTTCGTATAACAATCGCAGGCGCCCGGGTTTGCTAGGGTCCTTGGTGTCGCGCGGGTACATGAACACGCCGCCACGAACCAAGATGCGGTGCGCCTCGGCGACCATGGAGGCGATCCAGCGCATGTTGAAATCGCGTCCGCGCGGTCCGGTCTTGCCGGCGAGGCATTCGTCGACGTAGCGCTTGACCGGCGCCTCCCAGAATCGGCTGTTCGATGCATTGATGGCGAACTCGTGCGTGTCCTCGGGGACTTTGAGTTGCGGGTGAGTCAGCATGAAGTCCCCGAGGCTGGGGTCGAGTGTGAATCCGTACACACCCGTGCCGACCGTGAGGATAAGCATGGTCGTGGGGCCGTAAAGCGCGTAACCCGCCGCGACCTGCTGCGAGCCCGGCTGCAAGAAATCGTCCAGCACCGCGTCGCGGCCCGCGACCGGCGCACGCAGCACGGAGAAAATGCTTCCGACCGAGACGTTTACGTCAATGTTCGACGAGCCATCAAGTGGGTCGAACACCAGCAGGTATTTGCCGCGCGGACAATCCGGCGGCATGCAATACGGGTCTTCCATTTCCTCCGACGCCATTCCCGCGAGGTGGCCGCCCCATTCGGTTTCCTTCAGGAACGTTTCATTGCCGACGACGTCGAGCAATTTTTGTGTTTCGCCCTGCACGTTTATCGCACCTCCCGCTTGCCCGGTGAATTCCGCCTTGTCTTTCGCATCGGTCAATTCACCGAAAGCAACCGCGCGCGCGATGCGCTTGCAGGCTGTCGCAATATCCAGGATCAGGCTGTTGAAATCCCCGCTGGCACCAGGAAAGCGGCGTCGCTCCTCGATCAGGAACTGCGTGAGGGTCATGCGACGTGTATCAACCGAAACGGGTGTCATTGCATTCTCCGGGAGATGGGTGCGCGGGTTGGTTTGATCGATGGCGCGCTTGATCGTGTGTTCGATTCTGCTTTCATCGGGCGGCGGCCGCGGTGCGCAGCGTCCGTATAATCCCGCGATAGCCGCCGTCGGCATCAGGTGCGGCGAATACCGCGCTGCCGGCAACAAACGTGTCTGCCCCGGCGGCGGCGATTGCCGCAATGTTGTCCGCTTTGACTCCGCCATCCACTTCGAGCCAGATCTCTTGTCCGCCGGAAGCCTTGTGCGCATCGATGAGCGCGCGTGCCGCAGTCAGTTTCGGTAGCGTCGAGGGGATAAACTTCTGGCCGCCAAAACCGGGATTCACGCTCATCAGCAAGACGATGTCGAGCTTGTCCATCACGTGCTTGAGATAGTCGAGCGGGGTGGCGGGGTTGAATACCAAGCCTGCCTTGCAACCGTTTTCCCGGATGAGTCCCAGCGTGCGATCGATGTGGTGGCTTGCTTCCGGGTGGAAGGTGATGATGTTCGCGCCCGCCTTGGCAAACATGGGCACAAGGGCGTCAACCGGCTCGACCATCAGGTGAACGTCAATGCCGATCTTTACGTGGGGCCTTATCGCCTCGCATACCAGCGGGCCAATGGTCAGGTTGGGGACAAAATGGTTGTCCATCACATCGAAGTGTACGAGGTCGGCGCCAGCGGCCTCGATGGCGCGCACTTCTTCACCGAGTCGCGAAAAGTCTGCAGACAGGATGCTGGGTGCAAGTCGAATATTCATGTTGCGGTTCCCATCGCGGTCTATGCGCGTGCGTGCGCCGATTGTGTATTCAAGAGCAACGTTTCAATTTGCTTCAGCCCGAGCGCGGTGCCGCCAATCGGCGTGACACTTGCCGTATCGTGTTGATGTGTCTTGTCGTCAAGGCTGGGCAGTACGAGGTCCGCGCCGGTGAAATCGTGATCATGGTTCCACTGCGAGGGGGTGACAATCGTAAACAGGCCCGCTGCCTTCGCGGCGTGCAATCCGTTGACCGAATCCTCGAACGCCACGCATTCCTCGCGCGGCACCCGCAATGTACTGAGTACCAGGTTGTAAATGTCCGGTGCGGGCTTTTTGTGTTCAACGAGGTCGCCCGCGCCGACAGCATCGAACCATTTGGCGCCGCGCGTGCCAAGCGCAGACTCGAGCAGCGCGTGGACATTGTCCAGTGTGGTGGTGGTGGCGATGCCAAGTTTCAGTCCGGCGTCACGTGCCTCCGTCAGCAATCGCTTCACTCCGGGGCGGAAAGAAAGGCCGCCGCTATCGACCAGCTCCTTGTAAATACGCGTCTTGGTGCGATGAACCATCGGAATGCATTCGCGAAGCGCACGCCGTTGCACCGGCGAGACTTGCAGTGACTCGATGTAATGTCCGATGCGCTCCTTGCCTCCCGAAACTTCCAGCAGTTTCTTGTACTGCTCGCGACCCCAATCCCAATCGAGCGCCATTTCCATGAAGGCGGCGTTGAAAGCCTGACGGTGCAGTTCCTCGGTGTCGGCAAGAGTGCCGTCGACGTCGAATATGAGCGCACGCAGCATGTCAGGCCTCGCTCTTTTCCGCGCGTGAAGAAATGTGGCGGGACTGCATGCCGCAAGACTGCTTCTTGAGAATCTGCGTAAGTCGGTGGTTCATGTTGGCCCCATTTGGATCACATTCAGCGTAGTGTAGAAATGTTTGACAATAAGTAATAGTCACAGTTTTTTATATGTACGATAAGCATTGTTTATGCTTTAGCGCTTTGCATCCAAGACGTAAACCAGTCAGTCCCGGCAACCTCAGGCCCACCGCGCAAGCAAGTCGGCACAAGCGCCGTTTCCCGTTGTTCGGCATGCATTTCGTCTGTTTCACAGTCCGGACACCTGTGACATTGCCATCTCGGTTGCTTGTTCTGGTCACGCTGTCAATCGCCTGTGCTATCAAACTCATGGTGAACAAGAAGCAAGCGCGCGAAACCATCTTTCATCCGTCGCCATACGAAATCCCAGTCTATCGAGGCCATTCCTCCAGCGATTTGCGCTGGCGCAACATTCCTTTATTTCGTCAGCGCCATGAATAGCTCTGGCAACTTCTCCGGCAGGCGCTGGATATTGTCGATCACGCTGAAATGGTGCCCAAAAATATCGGCCACATACTCGTCGGCCTTGGGGTCGAGGCTGATGCAATAGGCAAAAATGCCGTCCCGACCAAGTTCTCTGACCGCCTGGCGGGCGTCCTCGATCAAAAGTCGGCCGTCCGGCGCGTCCACGTCCGACGGCTCACCGTCGGTGAGAACCAGCATCAGTTTTTTGTCTGCCCGGCGCGCCCCGAGCGTGTGCGCGGCGTGTCGCATGGCGGCACCCATGCGGGTGGAGAAGCTGGCATTCATCGCCGCCAGGCGCGCCTTGACGTCGTCGCTCCAGCCTTCGGAAAAGCCCTTGATGTGGTAGTAGCGCACATCGTGCCGGGTGTTGGAGTGGAAGCCACCGATTGCGAAAGGGTCGCCCAGTCGGTCGATGGCCCAGGCAAGCAATGACACTGCTTCCTGGCTCAGTTCAAGAATCGTCTGATCCGATCCCGCCGCTTTGGCGCCCAGCGATTCCGAGAGGTCAAGCAGGAGCAGCACGGCCACGTCACGACCGGCCGTCTGGTGGCTCATGTTGATGCGCGGGTCCGGCGTGGCGCCGCTCCTGAAGTCGATGAGCGAACGCAGGGCCACGTCCAGGTCCAGCTCGCTGCCTTCTTCCTGGTAGCGAATGCGAACCTTGTCCTGCGGCTTGAGCAGGTCCAGCAACCGCTTCAGGCGCTTGGCCAATGCCTCGTGCTTCAGCAGCAGCCGGTCGATATCGGCAGCGTTGCCCTTGGGGTGCAGCGATTCGTAGACGCTGACCCAGTCAGGCCGGTAGGTCTGGCTGGTGTAATCCCATTCCGGATAATGGCGCGGCGGAAGACGATCGGCCTCCTGCGTTTTGTGCCTGCGCGCGTGGTCGAAGGATTCTTCTTCGTCTCCCTCCTCGATGAAGGACCACATCTGCCGGTTGTCGTCGCGATAATCGACAACGGAATCGTCGAAGTGGATGTTGGCGTACTGGTCGCTTTGGCGGCGGGTGCGCGCAACGTAATCGATCGCCAGATCGGCGAAGCAGCGGGTCGTCGCTTCGCGATTGGCGAGTGCGACGTGAAATCGATCGACAAACTCCCGTAGGTCCGGGTCGCGATAACCATGCTGCGGGTCCAGCAGCGCGCGCGACAGCATTGCCAGCCGATGGCGAAGACATGATTGCGTTTCCGGGTTGCAGGCATCTTCCTTGGGTTGCGGATGCAGCGCCAGCAAAATGCGCGTTAGCCCCGGATACTCAAGCCCGAGCAGGTTATCGACGCGGCAATCCTCAAAAGTCTCTATGGCCAACCGCTGGAAGGGGCTGTAGTTGTCGGCGATCACGGGTTTCGTCCAGCGCCGGTGACCCACCATGTGCGCGAGCGTCGCCCGGTAGCGGTCGAGGCCGCTCACTGTACCAAGTGGGCCGTGGGCATCGTCGTAGACGTCCGGCACCCGCAATCCCAGCTTGTCACAGTAAGGGACCGGCTTGCGGATATCGTCGAAGGCCGTGGAGTAGGGCACTAGTTGCTCGTGGTCGCGCCACAAGGCCCACATGTATAAATCCAGCCGGCGTTCCGCATCGACAAACAAGGTGCCGTGGCGCTCACGTTGCAGCACGGCACGGCTGTCCGCCAACTTGAGGCTGAAGTACTCTTGTTGCCGCTGGGGGTGGCGAAGGTAATTGCGGATGCCGTATTCGACCCAGTTCTTCAGGCCGGCGATGGCAAGCTGGCCCAGCAGAAACGGCGCTTGCGCGAAGAAGTCCGGCAGGCCGGGGCTCGGAAAGGTCTGGTGATGGCCGTGGATGGAGCCGGTGGTACGCACCATCAGGTCACGCGCAATGTCGAGGTAATGGTCGAATTGATCCGGTGAAGGCAGGCGACGGGCAACCGGCGCCAGCGTCTGCATGAATGGCGCGATGGCCTTGCCGTTGGGCGATTTCTGGATCGCTTGTACGAGGTGCATGGCGGCCGGCAACGCTTCCTCGCCGACCGCAACTGCCGCCGCAGGCCAGGCTTCCAGAAAGGCGAGGATCGGTTCGACGCCGCGGCCGAGCTTGCCAAGGGTGCGCGCGCTGTCCACATAGGCCTCGACTCCCTGGCGCGACAACGTGGCCAACGCCTCATAAAGGCACTCCTCGAACACGTTGGCCACCTGGGCAAAGCCGCAGTCCAGCTGCGACCAGTAGGCGCAGGTCTGAGGGTGCTGGAAACGGCTCGCTGCGTCGTTCCTGGCCGCAGTCACGAGGGCGTTCCTCTCAGGCGAAGACGGCGTCGATGGCGTGATCGAGGGTCTCGCGAATGTCGGCGTCATCCGTGATGGGTCGGATGATGGCCATGCGGCAGGCGCTGCGTGGCGCGACGCCCTGGTTGATCAGCATGGCGGCATGGATCAGCAGACGTGTCGAGGCACCTTCGTCGAGCCCGTGACCTTTCAGATTGCGGGCGGCGGCACCGATCTTGACAAGCTTGGCTGCGATGCCTTCGTCAAGCCCTGTCTCGGTGGCGATGATCCGCATTTCCAGATCGGCTTCCGGATAACCGAAATCGAAGGCGGCGAAGCGCTGTTTGGTGGATTGCTTGAGATCCTTCATCAGGCTCTGGTAGCCGGGATTGTATGAAATCACCAGCTGGAAGTCGGCGTGGGCCATTACCAGTTCGCCCTTCTTGTCAAGCGGTAGCATCCGGCGATGGTCCGCGAGTGGGTGAATGACCACCGTGGTGTCCTGACGTGCCTCGACCACCTCGTCCAGATAGCAGATCGCGCCGATGCGCGCGGCGGTAGTCAGCGGCCCATCGAGCCAGCGCGTGCCGCCGGCATCCAGCAGGTAGCGCCCGACCAGATCGGAAGCCGTCATATCCTCATTGCAGGCGACGGTGATCAGCGGCCGGCCGAGCTTCCACGCCATGTATTCAACGAAGCGCGACTTGCCGCAACCGGTGGGGCCCTTCAACATCACGGGCAGGCGCGCCGCATAGGCCGCCTCGTAGAGCACGACTTCATCGCCTTGGGGCTGGTAGAAAGGCGCGGCTTGGACGAGGTACTGTTCTCGGTCAGTCATGGCCATATCCGATCAGGAAAAATCTGGTAGCGGGGCGGAAAAAGCCCCACCCGCAGGCGGGGTTGTGTCCGTGCAGCCGGACTATTTATGCACGCCCAACTTGTCGCGCCAGCCGGGGTAGAGAGTGTCGGCGTCTTTGGGGAAGGAGACGAAGGCGCGGGCGAATTCCGGGTGCTCCTTGGCCCATTCGATCGGATCGGCCTTGGCCTTCCAGCACTCGTAGGCCTGGCGGAGGCTCTTGGCGCCGTCGGCGGGGGAATCGATGTGACCGTAGGAGCCGCCGCCCGCCGTGTTGATGACGTTGCCGTGACCCAGGTTTTCGAAGAAGCCTGGCAGTCGCAACGCATTCATGCCGCCGGAAATGATTGGCGTGGTGGGCTTCATGCCAAACCACTCCTGGTGATAGGCCGGACCCGTATAGCTGTCGCGCTCAATGATATAGGCGATGGCGCGGTCGTCCTTCTCGCCTTCCATCTTGCCGTAGCCCATGGTGCCGACGTGGATGCCGGACGCCCCTTGCAGCCGGCTCATCTTGGCCAGGACGTAGGCGGTATATCCACGTTTGGCGCTCGGCGAGGTGACGGCGCCGTGGCCCGCGCGGTGGTAATGCAGGTACTGGTTTGGAAAGCAACGCCGCGCAGTGGTGATCATGCCCGGGCCGCCCACATAACCATCCACCAGAAAGGCCACCTTGTCGGCATCCGGGCCGAAAGTTTGAAGGATGTATTCGCCACGGGCGAGCATTTCGTAATGATCGTCGGCGGTGATGTTGGCCGAGAAAATCTTGGCCTCGCCGGTCTCGTCCATGGCGCGCTTCATCGCGTCGTAGACCAGCGGGATGGTCTTCTTCATCGGCGCGAAGACCTGGTTTCCCTGTGGCTCGTCGTTCTTGATGAAATCACCTCCGAGCCAGAACTGGTAGGCGGCCTTGGCGAAGGGCTCCGGACGCAGACCAAGCTTCGGCTTGATGATGGTGCCGGCGATATAGCCGCCGTTGTGTACCGGCCGGCCCAGGACGCGCCACATGTCGCTGATGTCCTTGGCCGGGCCGTCAAACAATTGAATGGCGCGTGGCGGCATCCAGAAATCGTAGATTTTCGCATGTTCGATGTCTCCCATGCCCTGGTTGTTGCCGATCACCAGCGTCAGGAACGAGACGATCATCATTCGGCCGTCGGTGATGTTGCGGTCGAACAGATCGATGGGATAAGCGATGCGCATTTCTTCGGTCGCTTCGTCGATCAGGTACACCAGCGCATCGACACCCTTGGTGAACTCATCGGTGGTGCTCACCTCGACGTTCGTGCCGGTGGAAGACTCAGCGGCAAAGTGTGCCGCTGCTTCGAGGTAGCCGTGGCCGGCCTTCGGCTTCATCTTGTAGGCGACGAGGATATGCCCGCCTCCCTTGATCAAGTCTTCTTCCTTGAGGCTAAGGTCGGCGTAACGGTTCGATTGATCCATGATCTGCTCCTTTGATGAAAGTCTCTGCTGCCGTGCATGCCCGCGAATGCCAAACTGCTTTTTCGCGACACCAAGTTGATGTTGCGATGAAGTTTAGGGACACTTCACGATAAGAGACAGTCACATTTTATTATGTGTACAATAAGCAAATACTTATGCGCAAGGCAATGCCATGAAGAATGCGACATTCCGTCAGTTGAAGACATTCGAGTCGGTTGCCCGCCTGCTGAATTTCACGCGCGCCGCCGAAGAATTGCACCTTTCGCAACCCGCCATTTCGATGCAGATCAAACAACTTGAAGATCACGCCGGCATGGCGCTGTTTGAACAGATCGGCAAGAAAACTTTCCTGACCCAGGCGGGCGAGCAGGTGCGGCGGCTGGCGCTTGAGATGCTGAGCCAGGTCAAGGATTGCGAGGATTCGCTTGCGTCATTGCGTGGCGCGACCGGCGGCCACCTCGAACTGACCGTCGTGAGTACCGCCAAGTATTTTGCGCCACAAGTACTTTCCACGTTCTCCAAGTCGCACGCTGACGTCACGGTCAAATTGTTGGTAAACAACCGCGAACAGGTGATTCAGCAATTAATGGAAAATCGCGTCGATCTCGCCATTATGGGGCGGCCACCGCCTGGCCTTGATGCGGTCGCGTCGGTGTTCGCCAAGCATCCGCACGGCATCATCGCGCCGCCGGACCATCCGATGGCAAAGAAAAAGCGCATTAATCTGAAACTTCTTGCGGGTGAAAATTTCCTGATACGCGAGCCCGGGTCGGGAACGCGGACGTCGATGGAAAGGGTGTTCGCGGAGCGCGGCGTCAAACTCGCGAGCAGCATGGAACTGGCCAGCAACGAGACCATCAAGCAGGGCGTGATGGCCGGACTTGGTCTCAGCTATCTGTCGCTCCACACCGTTGGTCTCGAACTGGCTGCCGGAAAACTGGTGCGTCTTGATGTGATCGGCACACCGGTCGTCCGCGAATGGTATGTCATCCAGCGCAAAGGGAAAATACTCTCGCCACTGGCGGAGAGATTTCGTGAGTTTCTGATCGAGAAGGGTGCCAAACTGATTGAGCAGACCACGGGAGTTTCAACACGGTAACAAACGAACTTGCCTCATTGACAGCAAAAGGTTGCCGCGACGGCGCATGGTTCTGGTGAAGGATCCAAAGCGGATTGATTGCCCGTCGCAACGCAAAACACAAGCATTGGCGGGTATCACAAGCCCAAAGAAGCTGCGGAGGCGCGCCGGTGCTCGACTTAGCCCTGTTTCTTGAAGAAGTCGGCTACCACCGCGACGGTGCGCTCGATGTCTTCAGTTGAAATGTCCAGATGCGTCACCCAGCGTTGTTTACCGTAGGTGCCGGAAACGAGGATGTCATTTGCCCTCAAATGCGCCGCAAGGGCTTCGCCGATTTTGCCTGCGCACCCCGCCCACAGGATATTGGTTTGTGGCGTGTCGACGTTGAGCTGCCCTCGCGAGACCTCCATCAATCCGCTTGCGAGCAGCGCCGCGTTGGTGTGATCCTCCGCGAGCCGGGCGATATTGTGTTCCAGCGCAAACGCGCCCGCTGCTGCGATGATGCCCGCCTGGCGCATGCCGCCACCAATCATCTTGCGCAGCCGGTGCGCCTTGCCGATCAGTTGCTTGCTGCCCAGCAACAGCGAGCCGACTGGCGCACCCAAGCCCTTGGACAAACATACCGAGACCGAATCGAACGAGGCACAGATGCCGCGCGCCGCATCGATTGCACTCGCCGGATTGTGGCCGGAGGGTGCGGCGCTAAACACGGCCGCATTGAACAACCGGGCACCATCTAGATGGGTGTTCAGTCCGCGGCGATTCGCCAGCTGTTTTACCTTTGGCGCGTAGTCGGCTGGCAATACTTTGCCGCCCCAGGTGTTTTCCAGCGCAATCAGGCGGCTGATGGCGAAATGCGCGTCATCTGGCTTGATCGCCTCTTCAATGGCCGCGAGGTCCATCGTGCCATCGGCGCGCTGCGGCAACGGTTGTGGCTGTATCGAACCCAGCACCGCCATACCGCCAGCTTCCCAGCGATAGGTGTGCGCCATCTCGCCGACGATGACCTCGTCGCCACGTTGGCAATGGGACATCAGCGCGAGCAGATTGGTCTGCGTCCCGGATGCCCCGTATAGCGCCGCCTCGAAGCCCAGCATCGCCGCGGCCCGCTCCTGAAGCGCATTGACGGTGGGGTCCTCGCCATAAACGTCGTCGCCGACAGGCGCGGCGCGCATGGCCTCGCGCATCGCGGTAGACGGGCGGGTGACGGTATCGCTGCGGAAATCGAGTATTTTTCTCATATCTGGTGCCCATGAAAGTGTATTGCGATGCGGTGATGCGCAAACTTTTTCGAAACGTAACGCCAGTTTTCGGCTGATACGTCCGCCAGACGAAAGACTACTTCAACCGTCGCGACGTTGCGCAAATGTTGCCTGCGCAAAAATGCCGGCTTTCCAGAAAATCCGGTAAAGTGCGATTTGGAGCCAGTCTGTGTGTCACGCTCGGGGACTGCGTCTAAGCGGCGCAAAGCCGTTGCGAGCGGATGCATGCGTTTGTCGCAACCTTCACCAAGTAGCATAAGTACTTACCTATTGTATGTATAAAAAAAGCTGATTGTCTGTTATTGTCGATTGCCCCTAACCTTGTCGCGGTTGGCACATCAGGATGGTGCCGCATAAAATGAATTTGAGGAGAAAATGATGAATGAAACACGCAGAAACCTGCTCCGGGCATCCGGCAGCGCAACCGTCATGGCGCTGGCCGCGTCCGCGGGTGTTTTCAAATCCGGCCAATTGCATGCTGCCGATTGGAACAAGGCCGCGTTCGACACCAAAAACCTGCAGGACACGGTAAAAGCTCTTGGCGGATCAGGTGCGACAGAAAGCAAGGACATCGTCATCACGTCTCCCGATATCGCCGAAAACGGCGCGGTGGTGCCGGTATCGGTCTCCAGCAAACTGGGCAAGACTGAATCCATCTCCATCCTGGTCGAGAAGAATCCGAATTCCCTGTCGGCCGCCTTTGACATTCCTGGTGGTACCGAGCCTTTTGTTTCCACGCGCGTGAAAATGGGGCAAACCTCAAATGTGCATGCGCTGGTCAAGGCCGACGGAAAGTATTTTTACGCGACCAAGGAAATTAAGGTGACCCTGGGCGGCTGCGGTGGGTGAGCCGAGGGTTTCGCCGGATGCACCTGCGTGCATCCGGCGCTCGGCGAACGGCATTCGCCCTGAAGGGCGAATGGCTGGGTAAAGTCAGCAGGCTGAAGGCTGCAAGCTGAAGTCAGCAAGTTGAAGCGGCTTCACCCTTTGGGGCAAATGCCTGCATGAACATAGTAAGTTGCAACCGCACTCTCAAAAGGACTTAGGAGATTCAAATGGCAGATCCGATGAAAATTCGCGCCAGTGTTCAAGGCGACAAGGTAGTAGTCAAGATTCTGATGGCGCACGAAATGGAAACCGGGCAGCGGAAGGATGCCGCCGGCAAGGCCATTCCTGCCTGGTTTATCCAAAGTGTAACCGCAACGCATAACGGCAAGACGGTCCTGTCCGCACAGTGGGGTACGGCCGTTGCCAAAAATCCGTTCCTGGAATTCCGTTTCTCCGGTGGCAAGGCTGGGGAAAAAGTGATTGTCACCTGGACCGACAACAAGGGTGATAAGCGTACCGACGAAGCAACAATTTCCTGATTGGAGTCCGATATGAGCCTGTTCTCGACAATGACTCGCATGTTGCTGGCGTTCGTGGCCGCCGCATCGATTTCCTTTGCCTATGCAGCCGGCAAGGACGAACCCATCAAGATTGTTTATCACTTTGACGCAGGCTTTGAGCAGGCGACCAAGGGGCTTCGCAATGTCAAGAATCACCTCGATGTTGATCCCACGACAAAGATAGTTGTAGTCGCGCACGCCCAAGGTGTTCAGTTTCTGCTTGATGGTGCGGTGAATGCAACCGGTAATCCATTCAATATTCCGGTCGAGGATCTCGCCGCACGCGGGGTGGAATTCCGTGTGTGCGAAATTACCCTGAAATCAAACAAGATCGATCCCAAGAAACTGCTGCCGCAGACAAAATTGGTGCCATCCGGCGTCGTGGAAATCGGGCGCTTGCAGGCGAAGGAAGGCTTTGCGTACCTGAAGCCGTAGTGCATCGTAGTTTTTCCAGCCGCGCGACAAGAGATGCGGCTCTCAAAAATATAGCAAGCATCATCACATTCCAGGAGGAGTGCAATGCAACATATCAAGCGGGCAGCATTCGCAGTTGCGATGGTCATGGCGACGTTGACGGGCGCACTGGTCGCGTCCAACTCGTTGGCACAAGGCAGTGGTAGCGATGCCACGGTCAAGGAAATAGAGAAATATCGTCAGGCACTGGGCGATGGCAACCCTGCGGAACTTTGGGAAGCGCGTGGTGAAGATCTGTGGAAAAAGAAGCGCGGACCGAAAGACGCGTCGCTGGAACATTGCGATCTAGGTCTGGGCGCCGGCAAGGTCAAGGGGGCCTACGCGATACTGCCGAAGTATTTCTGGCGACACCGACAAAGTTGAGGATTTGGAATCACGCCTGGTCACGTGCATGGTGATGCTGCAAGGCTTCAAATACGCGGATGCAAAAAAAAATCCTTTCGGCAACCCGGAACGAAAATCCGACATGGAGGCGCTTGTGGCATATGTCACATCGGAGTCGCGGGGAATGAAGATGAACGTCGCGGTCCGCCACCCGAAGGAAAGGGAAGCCTATGAAATCGGCAAGACAATGTTCTTCCATCGTGGTGGCCCGCATGACTTTGGATGCGCGACCTGCCATGGCGCGGACAACCAGCGTATTCGTTTGCAAGACCTTCCCAATCTCACCAAAACAGAGCCGGCGCAGCGGGCTTATACGTCGTGGCCCGCCTATCGGGTCTCGCAGGGTGAGTTAAGGTCATTCCAGTGGCGCTTGAACGACTGCTTCCGGCAGCAGCGCTTTCCGGACATCGAATTTATCTCCCAGGGCTCCATTGCCCTGACAACTTACTTGGCCAAGAACGCCAATGGCGGTGTGCTTGCCGCGCCGGCGATCAAACGATAAGGGGTGGGCATGAAAAATATAAAATTCGCTTCTTTGTCGGTGCTGGTGTGCGCATTGTCCGCGCAGTATTGTGTTGCGGCTCCGCCGGAGAAGCTGTCGCATGCTGAAGCCGTCATGCTGGCTTCTTTCAAGGATCGCGGCCAAGCAAAAGTGGAACGCCTGAATCAGGATGAAACGCAGCGGCTGTGTTCTCAATATCCCGTCAAGCGGACCAAGGAAATGGCCGCAAAGATCGAAGCGCTCAACATGAAAACGCTGAAGTATCCCGCGGACGGCAAGTTGCTGGGGGACTGGAAGGAAGGCGAGAAAATCGCGCAATCGGGCGTGGGCAAGCAATTCAGTGACGATCCGGCGAAGCCTTCTGGCGCCAATTGCTACGCTTGCCACCAACTGACGAAGGCGGAAATATCCTTCGGCAATATGGGGCCGAGTCTCTACAATTTTGGCAAATTGCGCGGCTTCACCGAGGCGACGCAGAAGTATGCGTACGGAAAAATATACAACTCGGAAGCTTTTTCAGCTTGCACAAACATGCCGCGCTTTGGACACAACGGCATTCTCACCGAAGAGCAGATGAAGCACATCACCGCGCTGCTGATGGATCCGAGTTCACCCGTAAACAAGTAGTGTCGCATCAGGCCCGGCGTGTCCGGGCTTTTTTTGCATCGACAAACATCTGGAGGCGATCATGAATACTCATCCCGCTAAAGGTATTGCAGCCATTGTGTTCGGCTCACTCGTTTGCGTATCGACGTTTTCGAACGCCGCCGAAGAGCCGACCTTCACGGTCAAGCTGCTGTCGCCGGAAACGGCGCTGAAGGCTGCGCAGGCGGCGCTCGGCAAATGCCGCAAGGATGGTTTTCAGACGGCGGTGGCCGTCGTGGACCGCGCCGGCATCGTGCAGGTGGTGCTGCGCGATCGCTATGCCGGCGCGCATACGCCCGATGTGGCGGTCGCCAAGGCATGGACGGCGGCCAGTTTCAAGCAGTCGACGACCTCACTGGCCATCGAGACACAGCCCGGCAAACCGATGAGCGGCATCCGGCAATTGCCGCGCGCGATGGTGGCGGGCGGCGCGTTGCCGATCGAAGCGGGTGGTAATTTGCTTGGAGCTATTGCGGTATCGGGCGCGCCAGGTGGCGATGCCGACGATGCCTGCGCGAAAGCCGGTATCAAGGCGATTTCCGACGAGATCGAGTTCTAGAAGGATCGGAAAGCATGTCGAACCTGAGCCGTCGCGAATTCCTTCACTTGCTTGCGGTTGCCGGCGCTGGCGGCTTCGCGCTCGATCACGGGACAGCACTCGCGGCGACGGAAAAGGCAGTCTCGTTATACGATTTGCCGCGTTTCGGTAATGTGCATTTGCTGCACATGACTGACTGTCACGCGCAGTTGAAGCCGATCTACTTTCGCGAACCCAACGTGAATCTCGGTATTGCCGGATCAGTCGGTCAGCCGCCACATCTGGTTGGTGAGCATTTGTTGAAGCACTTCAACATCAAAGCCGGTGGCGCCGAGGCCCATGCGTTCACGTACCTGGATTTCGACAAGGCCGCACGCACGTACGGCAAAGTTGGCGGCTTTGCGCATCTCTCGACGCTGGTGAAGCAAATGAAGGCCTCGCGTCCTGGCGCCTTGCTGCTTGACGGTGGCGATACCTGGCAGGGTTCCGCCACGGCACTATGGACCAAGGGGCAAGACATGGTGGATGCGTGTCTTGAACTCGGCGTCAACGTGATGACGGGGCACTGGGAATTCACGCTAGGTGACAAACGCGTCAAGGAAATCATCGAAAAAGATTTCAAAGGCAAGGTCGATTTCATTGCGCAGAATGTGCAGACCACCGATTTCGGCGACCCGGTATTTCCGCCGTACGTCATCAAGGAAATGAATGGCGTGCCGGTGGCGATCATCGGCCAGGCCTTTCCCTACACGCCGATCGCCAATCCACGTTACCTCACGCCCGAATGGAGTTTCGGCATCAAGGAAACGGAGATGCAGAAAGTCGTCGACGAAGTGCGCGCCAAGGGCGCGGCCGTGGTGGTACTGCTTTCGCACAATGGCATGGATGTTGATCTGAAACTGGCATCGCGCGTG
This sequence comes from Betaproteobacteria bacterium, assembly GCA_016720925.1. Taxonomy (NCBI): domain Bacteria; kingdom Pseudomonadati; phylum Pseudomonadota; class Betaproteobacteria; species Betaproteobacteria bacterium. The sequence continues at coordinate 57,475 of JADKJR010000015.1, forward strand.
ACCGGCATCGACGCGATTCTGGGAGGCCATACGCACGATGGCGTACCTGCACCGGTTTCCATCATGAACAGCAAGGGCCGGACGCTGGTGACCAATGCCGGTTCCAACAGCAAGTTTCTCGGTGTGCTCGACTTCGATGTGAAGAACGGCAAGATCGCCGATTTCCGCTATCGCCTGCTGCCGGTTTTTGCCAACCTTTTGCCGGCCGACAAGAACATGGATGCGCTGATCTCCAAAATTCGCGCGCCATACGAAGCGAAGCTCGCCGAGAAACTCGCAGTCACCGAAGGGCTGCTTTATCGTCGCGGCAATTTCAATGGCACCTTCGATCAATTGATTCTGGATGGCCTGATGGAAATGAAGGGCGCGGAGATGGCGTTTTCACCGGGATTCCGCTGGGGCACATCACTGCTGCCGGGGCAGGCCATCACCATGGAACACCTGATGGACCAGACGGCGATTACCTATCCTTACAGCACGCTGAACGAATTCACCGGCGAGATGGTCAAGACCATTCTCGAAGATGTTGCCGACAATTTGTTCAACCCCGATCCGTACTATCAGCAGGGTGGCGATATGGTTCGGGTCGGCGGCCTTTCCTATACTTGTGATCCCAATGCCAGGATGGGCGGGCGGATCAGCAGCATGACGCTCAAGGGCAAACCGATCGACGCAAACAAAAAATACAAAGTCGCGGGTTGGGCCCCGGTGGCGGAAGGCGCGACCGGCGAGCCGATTTGGGACCTGATGGCATCGTATCTGCGCGACAAGAAGACGATCCATCCCAAAAAACTCAATCTGCCCGAACTGGTCGGCATGAAAGGCAATGCGGGGATCGCATGATCGCCTGGCGCCGCCGGTATTTTGTGTCTTGCATGCTATGGGCACTTGCCGGACGACCAGATATTTTGATTGCCGCGACAGGCGAGATCCCGGACCTTAAGCCACAGAAAGTGGCGGCGGACGTTTATCTGTTCCAGGGCAAGGCGGGCACCGCATCGCAAGACAATCGCGGCTTCAATTCCAACGCAGGTTTTGTGATTACGCGGGACGGCGTGGTGGTGATTGACGCGCTTGGGACGCCGTTACTCGGCGAGGCGATGGTCGCCGCCATTCACAGGGTTACGGACAAACCCATCCGCAAAGTGATCGTCACGCACTACCATGCCGATCATTTCTATGGCTTGCAGGCGTTCAAGAACGCCGGTGCGGAAGTGTGGGCCCATCAAACCGCACGCGAATACCTCGATGGCGGGGAGGGGGCCGCCCGGCTCGCGCAGAGGCGCGCCGATCTCGCCCCATGGGTTGACGATGCGACGCGATTGGTGCCGCCAGATGTATGGCTGGACGGCAATCGATCCTTTGCGCTTGGCGGCACCCAGTTCGACCTAATCCATCTTGGTCCGGCACACGCGCCTGACGACACTATCGTTGTGGTCGGCAACTCCGGTGTGATTTTCACCGGCGATATCCTCTTTACCGGGCGTGTGCCGTTCGTCGGCGAAGCCGATAGCAAACGGTGGCTGCAGACAATTTCCAAGTTGCTTGATCTGAAGCCGAAGATCATGATTACCGGTCATGGTGAGCCATCGCGCAATCCGGCCGCCGATCTGGTTTTGACGCGGGACTATCTCATTTACCTTCGGCAGATGATGGGCAAGGCCGTGGACGATTTTGTGTCCTTTGACGAGGCCTATGCCCGCACCGATTGGAGTCGCTATGCCACGCTGCCGGCATTCGAAGCGGCCAATCGTGTCAATGCCTACGGGACATACTTGCTGATGGAAAAAGAATCGCTGGCAAAGAAATGATTTCCCGACATAACGCGTTGCAACGTCTGATCGCGCGGTCGATCGTGATTGCGGTTCTGCTTGCCAGTCCACCGCTATCAGCCGCCGAATCATTGCTGCTGCCGGCAGCCGATCTGTTGGCGGATTCGAAACTGGTGGCGAGCACTGGCGCGCCCTTGATCTTGCTGGTCAGCCTGCCGGGATGTCCACATTGTGAAGTGGTGCGGCGTTCGCACTTGTTGCCACTGCTGCGTGCGGATCAGGCGGCTCGGAAGCCCTTGATCCGCCAAGTCGAACTGCATGGCAAAGAGACACTGCGGGATTTCGATGGGCATACCACCACCCACGCGGAATTTGCGCGCCGGTACAAATTCAAGATTGCACCCGTCGTCATGTTCCTCGACGCGAATGGAGAAATGCTGACTGAGCCGTTGGTGGGTTCGATGATCCCCGATTTTTACGGGGCTTACTTCGATACCGCGTTGGCAGAGGCCACATCAAAGTTAACGGCTACTCGTCCTTGAAGTTGGTATATGTGGCGCTCGCATATGTCGCGGCATCCGCCTGACCTTCTGCGGCGCATGTCCGGATTTGCAGCGTTGTTGCAGCGCGCCGAGACCGAGTTCGGCGGCGGGAACACGGGATAGACGTGTACAAAAGGTGTTTTTTGTGTGAAAAACTAAAACACACCGTTCCGGCACAACATGGAATTGCGAAAAAGGCAGCTTTGCGTTGACCACGCCGGTCAAAAACGGTTAAAATCGCCGTCTCGTTTGGATCAATAAACGACAATTCCCTGATAGCTCAGCTGGTAGAGCGACGGACTGTTAATCCGCAGGTCCCTGGTTCGAGCCCAGGTCGGGGAGCCAGATAAAACAACGGCTTAGACCATGTCTAAGCCGTTCTCATTTGGGGTGAATTCCACCCATTTTCTCGACGAATCCTCGAGTTTCCCTTTAGCGCAGTGGGATTGGCGCGCGTTTGGCGGGCGTCTTCGCCTTTGCGCCTCGGTGCTGACCAACGAAAACGGACAACGGTTGTATTAAGCTGGTATCGTCCGCTTCTTCCGAAAATTGTTGCAGAATCCAGTATTGTTGCGCCGGCATGCGGTACGGATCAAACGCAAGAATTGGAACTGGCAATGATCGTTCCGTCGGTCCCAGTCCAAGGCCAATAATAAAGTCCAAAGAAATATACGGCGGCAAGTTCAGAAACAAATTCTCAGGAGAAACAACCATGAACGGTGCACAGTCACTCGCGCAGACCCTGGTCAATTGTGGCGTGGATATTTGCTTTGCCAATCCAGGCACATCGGAAATGCATTTTGTTGCCGCGCTGGATTCGGTGAGCGGCATTCGCCCGGTGCTTTGCCTGTTCGAGGGTGTCGTCACCGGTGCGGCGGACGGCTACGGCCGCATTGCCGGCAAACCCGCGGCAACGCTTCTGCACCTTGGCCCGGGCCTCGCAAATGGACTGGCGAACCTGCACAACGCACGCCGCGCGGCCACGCCAATCGTCAATGTCGTCGGCGACCACGCCACCTATCACTTGCAATACGATGCCTTGCTCACCTCCGACATTGTCGGATTCGCCCGCCCGGTCTCGTCGTGGATTTGCGAATCGAAGGGCGCCAAAACGGTAGCGGCCGACGCAGCCCGCGCCGTGCAGGCGGCACGCGCGGCGCCCGGTGGCATCGCCACGTTGATTCTTCCCGCCGATGCCGCATGGAACGAAGCCGACCGCGCCGCGCAACCACTGGCGGATATCGCGCCGTCGGTTGTGAGCACGGACGCCATTGAGTGTGTGGCAAAGCTGCTGGCCAATGGCAAGAAATCGGCCATACTCTTGCGAGGCAAAGCGCTGCTCGGAGTTGGACTCGAGGCGGCCGGTCGCGTACAGGCCAAGACCGGCGTGCGCTTGTTCTGCGATACCTTCGCGCCACATACGGAACTTGGTGCCGGCCGGGTGCCGGTGGAGCGTATCCCCTATTTTGCCGAACAGATCACCGCCTTCCTGACCGGAATCGAGCAGATCATTCTGGTGGGCTCGAAGCCACCGGTGACGTTCTTCGCATACCCCGGAAAACCGAGCTGGGGCGCGCCGGACGGATGCGAATTCACCTATCTGGCGCAGGTGCACGAAGACGCCGTGACGGCGTTGCAGAACCTCGCCGATAGCCTGGGTGCCCCGGCAAAATCTCCCGTACGCATCCCGCTGCTGATTCCCCCGCTTCCAACCGGCGCATTGACCGCGCTGAGCGTAGCGCAAATCATCGCCAACCTGACGCCTGAAAATGTCATCTACGCGGAGGAAGCCGCTACCTCCGGACTGCCGCTGTTGATGAACCTCGGTCGCGCCCGCCCGCACACGCACCTGCCGCTGACGGGTGGTTCCATCGGGCAGGGCTTGCCGCTGGCGGTCGGTGCCGCGCTGGCCGCGCCGGATCGCAAGGTGATTTGCCCGCATGGCGATGGCGGTGCCGCGTACACCATGCAGGCCCTGTGGACCATGGCCCGCGAAAAACTCGATGTGGTTGTCGTGATCTACGCCAACCGCTCCTACGCCATTCTCAATATCGAAATGCAGCGCGTGGGTGTGAGCAACGTCGGCGCCAAGGCGCTGTCGATGCTTGATTTGCATAACCCCGAAATGAACTGGGTGCAAATTGCCACCGGCCTGGGCGTCGAGGCGAGCCGCGCAACCACGAACGAAGAGTTCACGGCGCAATACGAGTCGGCGCTGAAACAAAAAGGGCCGCGGCTGATTGAAGCAATGATTTGAGCGCGCCAGCAATACAGAAAGGGATTGCCGGATGAGCAATGGAAACTTGATCACTGAACTGCGCGCGTTGGTGGGAAACGATGGTGTGCTGGAGGCGCCCGATGTGGCGACGCGGTCCGCGGGTGCGTGGCGCCCCGACAACCTCAAGGCGCAAGCGCTGGTGCGGCCAAAGACCACGGAAGAAGTGTCACGCGTACTGCGCTGGTGCCACGACCACGGAATAAGCGTGGTGACGCAAGGCGGATTGACCGGCCTCGTGCATGGCGCGGATGCCGCAGCGAACGAGGTGATCCTGTCGCTGGAAAGAATGCGCAACATTGAGAATATCAACCCGCGCCAGCGGACCGCAACCGTGCAGGCGGGGGTCATCCTCCAGGTACTTCAGGAAGAGGCGGAAAAGCATGATTTAAGTTTCCCGCTTGACCTGGGCGCGCGCGGCACCGCGACCATCGGCGGCAACGCGGCCACCAATGCCGGCGGTAACCGCGTGATTCGCTACGGCATGATGCGCGACATGGTTCTCGGCCTGGAAGTGGTGCTCGCGGACGGCACCATTGTCTCGTCGATGAACCAGTTGATCAAGAACAACGCCGGCTATGACCTCAAGCATCTGTTCATCGGTTCAGAGGGAACACTCGGTGTCATCACGCGGCTGGTGCTCCGCTTGCGGGAGAAACCGCAGAGCAGCAATGTCGCCGTCGTCGCTGTGCCAAGTTTCGATGCGCTTGTGCGCCTCCTCAAGCATATGGACCGCTCGCTCGGCGGTACGCTGTCGGCCTTCGAAGTGATGTGGCAGTCCTTTTATCAGTTGGTCACGACTTCACCGGCCAAGGGCAGGCCGCCGATATCGCAGGAGTATCCGTTTTATGCGTTGATTGAAAGCCTGGGCTCTGATCGGGGGCATGACACCACACGATTCAATGCCGCGCTGGAAGCGGCGATGGAACAGCAACTCATTGTCGACGCGGCGATCTCGCAATCCGATGCCGATTGCCATGCGTTCTGGTCGCTGCGTGACGATGTCGAGCAAGTGATGCATGGCGGCATGCCGGTGATCTTCGATGTTTCGCTGCCAATTGGCGAAATGGAGAACTACGCCGGCAATCTTCGCGCCGCGCTGCGTGCGGCGATCGGCGAACATAAACTATGGATTTTCGGACACATGGGCGACGGCAACCTGCATGTGATCGTGCAGGTCAAGGCGCAGGACCACGCTACATTGAAGCCGAAGATTGAGGCACAGGTTTATGGCGGCTTGCAGTCATTCCGCGGCTCCGTTTCAGCGGAGCATGGCATCGGGCTCGAAAAGAAGCCGTGGCTGCCGGTCAGCCGCAACGAGGCGGAACTGGCGCTCATGCGCACGCTCAAGTCGGCGCTGGACCCGAAGAGCATCTTGAATCCCGGCAAGGTTTTTTGAACGCGCGCGAAAGGTCGATCGTGGGAGCCACTTATAACGTCGTGCCGGCAACCCCGCTCGATTACCGCCGCCTCGCGGAAAAACGTCTGCCGCGATTCCTGTTCGATTACATCGATGGCGGCGCCAATGATGAAGTCACGCTGGCCCGCAATGTCGATGACTTTCGCGGGATCGACGTCAAGCAGCGCGTGCTGCGGGATGTGTCCGGCATCGATACCTCAACGACGCTGCTGGGCGGGAATGCCGCGATGCCATTGATCCTGGCCCCCATCGGGATGGCCGGAATGTTCGCGCGCCGGGGCGAATTGCAGGCGGTAAGAGCGGCCAACGCCGCCAATGTCCCGTTCACGCTGTCGACAGTTGGAATCTGTCCGATCGATGAAGTGCGCGCGGCCTCGGGCAAGCCTTTCTGGTTTCAACTCTATATGATCAAGAACCGCGAGGCCGTGCGCGGATTGCTTGAACGCGCAATGCAGGCAGGCTGCACGACGCTAGTCTTCACTGTCGATTTGCCCATGCCCGGCCTGCGCCATCGGGACACGCGCAACGGCATGTTCGAAAAGACACTCAAGGGAAAGGTGGCGCGCGGCTGGCAATTGGCAACGCGTCCGCGCTGGATTGTCGACGTGGGCGTGCGCGGCAAGCCGCACAGTTTCGGCAACTACGCCGAATTCGTGGACGATCCCAATGAATTGAGTTCCTACAAGAGCTGGATTGACAGCAACTTCGACCGGTCCGTGACCTGGAAAGACATCGAGTGGGTGCGCGGGATCTGGAAGGGGAAGATCCTCGTCAAAGGTATTCTCGAACCGGATGATGCCAGGGCCGCCGTCGGTATTGCCGACGGCGTGATTGTCTCCAATCATGGCGCGCGGCAGTTGGACAGCGTCGCTTCGTCGATCGCCAAACTTCCCGGCGTGGTCGATGCCGTGGGCGACCGGCTCGAAGTGTACATGGATGGCGGCGTGCGCAGCGGCCTGGATGTCTTCAAGGCGTTGGCGCTCGGTGCGCGCGGCGTCCTGATCGGCAGGCCGTGGGCCTGGGCGCTCGCGGCCGGCGGCGAGGTGGCAGTGTCGAATCTGCTTGGCACATTCCAGCGCGAGTTTGAAGTCGCGATGGCGCTGAACGGCGTCACAAAGGTAAGCGACATCCGGCGCGACGCGATCGACAAGGCTACATAATCCCGGCCGCGTACGATGTCTGGAACCAGCACTGGTGCGGCTTGCAGGCCGAAAATGCCAGGAAAGCCGCGCCAGATGGCGATCTGCGTGCCGAAGTGCCGCAAGGTTGTCGCTTGATTGCGTTGTCGAACTTCTACGCTGGCCCGCTCACCGTCCGTTTCTCTCATCGATGACCGAAGAGAAGCGCGCCGGACTACTCCTTCGGAAACCCGTTCTTGAATTCCACACGAATCAGATGCAGCGGAACCGTATCGAGATTGCTCACCGAATGTGCAGCCTCGGGCGGAACACGAAACGTCATCGGCAATTCGCGTTTGCCCGCGGGCGGCATCTTGGACGGCAGCAGCTTGCCATTCGCATCGCGATTTTCACTTTTGACCGGCCGATCATAGACGATGACGCTCGGCCACTGGTGGTGATGCGCGATTTCCACTTCGCCCGGCGCAACCGTGACGGACAGCACGCGAATCTCCTTGTCCTCATAGATGACTTTGTGATTCTTTTCGCCAGCCTTTACTGCATCGAGTTTCGGGTCCCACGTTTTCGGGTCAGTGCCGTCGGTGCTGATAGGCATGCCCTGCGCGAAGGCCGCGCAGGTGACGGCGAAATAAAGTGTGGCCAATCGACGCGTGAATTTAATCAAGGTCTTCTCCCTGTGTGGTTGCTGGAATGGCCGGCCAATATAGCATTGAGTGTCTGACCTCTGTGGCACGTGGCCCGACTCTGCACGCTCTCTCTGCAAAGACAAACCCCCGCACTGGCGCGATGTTTCAGGGCAGGCGGCCGGCCCCCCCCCACGGCGGTTTTGGCTTGCACGGCCCGCCGGTTAGCGTACTCTTCACTGCGACACCATGAAAATACGAGCCCGTGATTCCGCATATTTTCAACTGCCCGCAAATTGCGTTACCCTCACAGGTATCGCACCCGCATCCACTCCTCTGCGCAAACTCAATGTCGAAAAAGAAACCAAAACGCGCTTCTGCCAAGCCCTCACCCGAGTATGAATTGGTCGCGCCACAGCCGCTCAGCGAAGAGGATCTGGATGAGCTGGAAGCCTTTCTGGATTCGGATCAAGTCGGGCCAAACACCATGCGGATCGACGCCTTGCACGGCTTTGCCACCGCGATTCTGATCGGGCCGGAATCCACCTTGCCCAGTTTATGGATACCGCACGTTTGGGGACCGACCGCGGACGACGAACCGGCGTGGAAAGACGATAAGCAGTTCTCGCGAATCATGAGGATGATATTTTCACTATGCAATGAAATAATCGAGCGGTTTGAAATCGCAGGCGAAAAATTTGAGCCGATGCTGATGGAAGGTGAGCACCGTGGCGAGAAATATCTGGCCGGCGAACAATGGGCAAAAGCTTTCATCGACGGAACCAAATTCTGGTCACACCACTATGAAGCGTTGCTGGCTCAGCCCGAAGGCAGGGCCATGGAGCCTATCGTGAAGCTCGCCAAGGCAACTTTTTGGGTAACGCCCGCCGGCTATCTCAAAGGTATCAAAAAACGACAAACGTACGTCGCGCAGCTGCCTGATTCCGTGGCCACGCTACATGAATACTTCATGCCCATTCGCATCAAGATCATGGAAGCAAGGCTGGCACTAGAAGCCGCCCAACCCGGGCCGGAAAAACTGCATTAGTTGCGCCCGTGCGCCGAGCCCGTGGTTCTCAATGACCGCCAGCAATCGAAACGCCATACCGCTCGGGCGTCAAATGGGGGAGTCAAAGGGCCCGTGGACGATATTTCTCGCGCCTGTCGAGAATGTCGACCACGAGCGTTTTGATCTCCGGCTCATGTTGCTGTCGCCCTGGATTTAGTCCGGGGCCCAAGTTGAAGTTACGAAGCTTGCTCCAAGGTACTGCATTGGCTCGGCGTTCGCCGGGCGCAGAGTATGTTCTGCGAACTTCCCGCCTCGCCCCGGACTTAATCCGGGATGACAACCTCAAGGTAGCGCCATGACACGCAGTCTCCTTTAGTCACCCGCCGCCAAAGAAAGTAAAATCAACCATGCCCGCATTCACCGACGAACTCATCCGCAAACTGCCGAAGACGGACCTTCACGTTCACCTGGATGGATCGCTGCGCATCCCGACGCTGATTGATCTCGCGAAACAGCACAACATCAAGCTGCCGTCGTACACCGTGGAGGGCCTGCGCGAGCTGGTGTTCAAGGATACGTACAACAACTTGCCTGAGTATCTCGAGGGATTCCAATACACCACGGCGGTCATGGGCGACGCCGAAGCCATCGAGCGCATCGCATACGAATTCTGTCTCGACAACCAGGCCGAAGGCGTGCGCTATGTTGAGGTACGGTTTGCGCCGCAGCTTTCGGTGCGCGACGGTTTCACCATGACGGAAGTGGTGAAGGCGGTCGATCGCGGCCTGCGGCGCGCCGCGCAGGAATTCAATGCAAGGCCCGAGGTAAAAGACGGTCTGGAACCGAAGTTCATGGCGGGCATGATCCTCTGCGCGATGCGCTACTTCGAAGGCACATGGTCGCAAGGCTTCGGCCGCTTCTTCGATGCCATGCCCGAGGCCGATCGATTCGAGCTGTATTCCACCGCGAGCGTGGAGGTGGCACGCGCCGCCGTGCGCCTGCGCGATGAAGGCTGCCTCGTGGTCGGGATCGACCTGGCAGGTCAGGAAAAAGGCTACCCCGCAGGCGACCACAAGCACGCCTATCAGATCGCCCATGAGGCCTTCCTCGGCAAGACCGTTCATGCCGGCGAAGACTACGGACCGGAATCCATCTTCCAGGCGCTGGGTGATCTGCATGCCGACCGCATCGGCCATGGCACCTGGCTTTTCAGCGAAGACAAGATTCAGGCGCACATCCCCGACAAAAAAGCCTACGTCGAGTCACTGGTGGAATACATCGCCGACAAACGCATCACGCTGGAAGTGTGCCTCACCTCGAATCAGCAAACGGTCCCGGAGCTTGCGGATCTGTCCAAACACCCTTTCGCCGAGATGCGCAAACGAAAGCTCTCGACAACGTTCTGCACCGACAACCGCCTGGTGTCGAACACGACGGTGTCGAATGAAATCGGCCGCGCGGTCAAGGCATTCGATCTCACCACGCGCGAAGTCCGCGATTCGCTCATCTACGGCTTCAAGCGCAGCTTCTTCCCGGGCACCTATCTGGAGAAGCGGCAATATGTGCGCCAGGTGATCGATTACGCGGATCGGATTCTCGGCAGGACTGAGAGCAGTTAGGGGGCGTTAGTCCGGGTCGCATGTGAAAGGGTTCGTGCATTTTTTCGCCTCGAATATATGCAACACGGCACCATTAATTTCACGAAATAGTGGCGGCCGATGATGGCCCCCCGATTCGCTGCTGCTGCACCATAAGCGCGCGAAAAGTGCACGTACGGGCCGCTTTGGTGCGCGCGCCCCGGTTCATTGCGACCTTCCCGTCGCGCCAAGTCGAAGCAGTCACTTGGGAGAAGCCGATTTACCGCCTTAAGAGAACAAAGAACAACGTACTTTTTCTTGTGACTTCATTCTTGCGCATTCAGGCGGCGGCACACGAATTGCTTTAATTGCTTTAATCCACTATTCATCACGCGCTACGCTGCACATAAGGCGCGAACAACAAGGAGGAGATAAATGGATCAGGCCTTACTCAGGCAGTTGGCGCAGTTCAAGTTGTTGCTGCGAAAGGCGAGCAATCATTCCGTTGATATCGAAAAACTCATCAGCGACCGCGCCTATGCCAAACAGGTACTCTCGCTGGCGGAGGAATCTGACAATGAAGTTCTGATATTGCTTGCTCTGGAACTCAAGGACAAACTGGGCATGCTGCCCAAAGCTGCACCTGCCGAAACTAAGCCTGCGACCGAAAAAGCGAAAGACGAAGCTACCGACGCAGCGACCAAAGGGAAGTACGTTTTCGGCGCGCGCGGCTAGGCGAAAGAATGCGAACGCATTTCGGCTTTCCGCCCATTTGACCGTCATCCATTGACGTGTGGCGCTAAATGGCAGGCGTGGCGAGTCGCGAGCCATCCGGGGCGCGCCACGGGTGACTCTCACTCATGCCAGTTTCACAAGAGAACTACCGTCGACTTTCCCCAATACTGCTCGCCAAATCAGGAATGCGCCCGCAAAAACTTTCCGATCTCCGCAAGCGCATCGCGTCCCTCGGCAAGCTGGGGATGGTAGATTTGCCAGACATGAACCATGTGGCTCCAGGTTTGCAGGGTCACCGGCGAGCCTTGCGAGACGGCGCGATTGACGTAGCGTACGCAATCGTCGCGAAGCATTTCGTCGTCAGAGGCGTGAATCAATACCGGCGGCAAGCCGGCAAGGTTGCCATATACGGGTGAAATGGCCGGGTCGTTTGGGCGCATGCGGTTTTGAAACCAGCCAAACCATAACAGGATCGACTTTGGAGTCTTTGTCAGCGCCTTGAACAGCGGGCCGAGCATCGGGTCCGTGGCCAAATTGGATTGCAGGCTGGGGCTGCTGAATGTCCAATCGGTCGCCGGAGACAGGGCGACGGCCGCGTTCGGCGCGCGCAATCCGTTATCGCGCACCCAGGCAATGAGAGAAAGCGTCAAGTTGCCACCCGCCGAATCGCCGGCCACAAAAACCGCGCTGGCGGGAGAGCTTTGCTGTGGCCCGGCCGGTCCGTTTTCCAGCATCCACCGATAGGCACTGCGGCAATCCTCAATGCCGGCCATCCGCGGATGTTCCGGCATCAGCCGGTAGTCGATCGCCAGCACCGCCACATTGGCCAGCTCGGACAGTTTGCTGGTGAGACGGCGGTGACTGGTGGGACTGCCCATGGTGAATGCCCCGCCATGGATATAAAGCAAGCGGCGTTGCGACTCCACGCCAGGCGCCAGCACCCATTCGGCCGGAACGCCGGCGGCCGACACGGGCGTAATCTGCACGCCACTATCGTCGCTGGCGAACAGGGTGTCCATGTACTTTCGCAGCAACGGAATTTGCTCGCGACGCGGGACGCCCTTGAGTAGCGCCGAGATGCCGCCGAGCGAGGCAACGACAGCATTATGTTCATCGCTTGCAATGGGACCCGACGACCGCGGGGTCGGTTTGGGTGAATCAAATTGCGCGAGATTCTCGCCACGCAAATAAAAAAACTCAATAGCCCAGACAACGGCCACCAATGCCAACGCCCACCAGATCATTTCGCTCATGCGGCCTTCAAAAATTATGAATCAAAGGGAATCAAAGGGGCCGTGGTCGATATTGTGGAGACTGACAATAATCGACCACAGCCCATAATCGGGCCCTTTTTTTAATGCTTTATCCGGCAACGTTTACCTGTACTATCAATTCAAGCCGGGACGCGGCAGTGCGAAGTAGAACGTCGCCCCCTCATTGACCTTGCCCTCGGCCCAGACCCTGCCTCCGTGCCGGGTGACGATGCGTTTGACGAAAGCCAGCCCGATGCCGACGCCTTCGAATTCAGTCGCGCTGTGCAAGCGCTGAAACACGGCGAACATCTTGTCCGCACGCTGCATGTCGAATCCAACGCCGTTGTCTTTCACGAAATAGATGGTTTCATCCCTCGTGCTGGAATTGCCGACCTTGATGATCGGTTTCTCCTTGGTGCGGCTGTACTTGATTGCGTTGGAGAGTAGATTGACGAATACCTGACGCATCATTGTCCTGTCGCCCCTGGACGGGGGAATATGCTCAATTTCAAATTGCAGCCTATTGCCGTCCGCAACCATATTTCGCAGTTCATCATGCTTGCGTTCGGTGACATCATGCGCGATGCTGAGCACACTGATGACATTCCCCTCGGCGTCTTTCTCTGGCATGTGGTGAATCTCAACCATCCACTCACCCGTCGGCAGCGTCCAGTTTGTCTCGGATTCGCTGATGACACCCTCCGCAAATGCGCGGCGGATCAGTGCCATAAATGCATCGTTCTGTTCCTGGGTACGCACGCCCGGAAGTTCGTACGGTGTCTTGCCGATGATGGTGCAGGCGGGCAGACCATACGCCTGTTCAACAGCGGCATTGACGTAAATGTGCCGTCCTTCGCAGTCGAAGCGGGCAACGAAGTCGGGGAAATCCTCTGCCAGCATCCGGAAACGCAGCTCGTTTTCCTTGATCTCATGAATGTCGCGCCCGATGGCGAGCACCGTCGCTACCGCGCCCTCAGGTCCGAATTCCGGTACGAACCGCATATGCGCCCAATGCATTTCGCCCTTGGCTGTGCGGAATGGTAATTCGGTGACACACTCGGCGCCAGTATCGATTACACGCTTCAATTGTTCGAGGTAATCTTGTCGGGCGTTTACAGGCGACCAATCGGTCGGCGTCTTCGCCAGAGCGTCATCCGGCACGCCTCCGAAGAGCTTAAGTATGGCCGGGTTAACGTAGATGCGACGGAATTTCCTATCGTAGCGCGCGATGTAATCGGGAGAGTTTTCGACCAGAGCGCGAAAGAGCTGCTCGCTTGCCTTCAAGTCGCGATAAGACAACAAGCTAGTCAGTCCATCCGACAGGCGTCTGCCGATTTCTTGCAAAAGCCTTTCTTCATCGGCAGTCCATACCCGTGCGCGTGAACATTGATGAATTCCGAATTGCCACGGGCTGCCGCTCTTGGGGCGGATGACCGTGGACAGCAAACTTCTGAAGCCGAAACGCTCCGCGGCATCTGCTGGCAAGGGGTGCTTTGCGCCTGGACCGAAACTGACCGGGCCATCTGCATCCAGCAAGAACCTGAATGTCTGGGCAACGTCGTTGCTCGTGGTTACATCGATGCCGAGCTCAAGGACGCCCGGGTACTCCGGCCTGCAACGTTCCACCGGAACGCTCCAGAAGGCTGCCTCGGGATCACATGGATATAGCAGGAATGCGCGATCGCAATCGAAGATAGATAGCACAACATCGAGCGCGTCATTCATCATCTGCACAAGATCGCTCGTTCCCTGTATTGCGCGGTTGACCCTGTCCATGCACTCAAAGAAATGCAGATTTGTGAGGCGCTCCTGTTCGGCCCGCTTGAGCGCCGTGATGTCTTGGCCGATGGCCATTACGCCGACAATGCCCCTCGGCATCCCGCTCCGCGACAAAACGGATGAGGTGGTTACTAACACCTCCACGAGGATTTTGGAGAGTCAATTCCATGCTACTGGGTTCACCGCTTTCCAGCACGTGCCGGGCATGCATTTCGTATTCAGTGTCGGTTTTCGGGCCGCCGGCCCCTAGCTCCAACGGCGTCATGCCGAGTATTTTCTCGGGATTGATACCAAGGGTCTGCACCATCCTGAGGTTGTAGTATCTTGCGCGGCACTGCCGGTCGTAACGAATGACATTGTCCGGGGAGTTTTCCACCAGGCTGCGGAACTGCTGTTCGCTCGCTGCAAGTGCCGCTTCTGCTCGCTTGCGCTCGGAGAGATCGTAGGCCAGACCGATGAAGCCTGTGATCAGGCCACTTTCATCCCGCAGCGAGGTCACGGAAAGATGCACCGGCACTCGCGCCCCGTCTTTGCGAATGAAAGTCCATTCGCCTTCATCGGACAGGTTGCCCCGGGGGTGGTCCGCAAATACATCGAACGTCGGCGCCACCGGTTCACCCAGTAATTCGGACAACTGCGTCGCGCGGCGCGCGATCTCCACAGAATCGTGCCAGAGTATCGGCGTGTGTTTGCCGATAACTTCGTCGGCCGTGTAACCCAGCATGCGCTCCGCAGCAGGATTGAAGCTGGTGACAATTCCATCTGGCGTTGTGGAGATAATGCCGTAAGCCACATTGTCCAGAATCGCGCGCTGCAAGCGTTGTAGCTGATTCGTATCGGTCATCTGTGTACGTCCAATCCAGCCATACCCGGACGCGGAAGCGAAAAATAAAATGCGGCCCCTTTGTTGAGCTTGCCTTCCGCCCACACCCGCCCGCCAAGCTTAATTATTATAGACACAATGGACAAAAGGGGGTCAGCGCTAATTGCTTTCCAGAATAATTCACGCTGGCCACTTTGAATTTCACCAAATCGCATGCGTGCTGCCCCTATTCGGTCCTGTTCATTCGACTTCTCATTCGCGCTTTCCATCGGCTCCAGTCGCCGTCCGTCACATCGTCGTCAATGGCGGTACGAATTCGCGTTAAGGTGCGCACATCTCACAACGCATCACGCCAATTAACATCGGACACCT
This sequence comes from Betaproteobacteria bacterium, assembly GCA_016720925.1. NCBI lineage: Bacteria > Pseudomonadati > Pseudomonadota > Betaproteobacteria > Betaproteobacteria bacterium. The sequence continues at coordinate 72,794 of JADKJR010000015.1, forward strand.
GAGCGCAACTTGAAAAAGAAGAAGAGCTTCATCATCGCAATCGTGATCGGCTGCCTTGTCGGCGTGGCGGGCGCGCTCGTCGGGGCCGCGCTACCGCGCACCTTCGGCGCAGCGTTCTCGGCATTCACGGGTTTCAACGCACACACATGGTTGCCCGCACCGGTCACCTTCTTTTTGGCGCTTGTGTCGGCGATCACGATTCACGAGCTTGGTCACCTTGCCGCAGCGCTATCGGCCGGGTTTCGCTTTCGCGTCCTCACGCTGGGGCCGTGGTCGATCATCGCAACACCAGCCGGCCTCCGGCATCGTATTAGCTTTAAAATTCTCGGCTTGATCCAGGGACAGCAGATCAGCACACCGGTGGCAGGCGAAGGAACGGATCGACAGTTTGTGCGCTATCTTGCGGGCGGAGGGTTTGCCAACCTTTTCACCGCGGTGGTGGCAGTTTTGGCGCTGATGATTCCCGGCATCCCTGCCGATCTGCGCGCCTTCCTGTCTCCATTAGGCGCCGTGAGCATACTTCTCGCCATCGTGAATCTGCTGCCATGGCGGACGGCGCAAGGCGTGACCACCGATGGCTACAATATTCGCGCGATCTTGCGCAACAGCGATGAAGCGCTGCGCTTTCGTGCGCTATTTGATTTGATGGGTAACATCTATTCGGGTGTGCGCCCCCGCGACTGGTCACGCGAATCCGTCGCATGCCTGCAAGGGAGCGCGAGCACAAACTACGAAAAGGCAATGGGCACTTTGCTTTCCTGCCAATACGCGCTTGATCAAGGTGACCTCGTCGCCGCAGGCGAAGCCGCACTTGCATCAGAAGGTTTGTTGGACAGCGTGCCCAAGGCCTTCAAAAGCCATTTTGCCGTTGACCTCGCCTACTACTTTGGCGCATTCGGCGGCGATGCGATCAAAGCGCGGCGGCATGCAGATACCGCGCGAAACGGCGGCTATTTGCTTTCTGCCTCATCGGTGCAGCGCGCGCTCGCGGCGGCGGCGTTTGCCGAGGGGCGCTATGAAGAGGCGATTGCCGCATGCGATCGCGGAATCGCCGCTGCCGCAGACGGCAATAACGAAATGGATCGCATACTTGAGCCCGAGCTGATCAACGCCTTGCGCGCGCGCGCCGTAGCGGAACAGAAGAATCTGACCGTGCGATGAATCGGCCAACGGCGTCGCCGCGACGCTCACGCCCCTTGAGCCGATGGGGGCTTCATAGGGGAAAAATGCTGAACGCTAGTATTGGCGCGGGTTTCAGGGCATTTTTGCTTGGAAAAGCGCGTGGATACTGGGGTTTGTGTTTTTCCTGCTCTGAAGTGGCAAAGGCTGCGTCTCAGTAGTATCGCCCCATCCGCACCAGCAATACCCACCCGACGACGAGAACCAACAGCATCGCGGCGATTCTCACGGTACTTGCTTTCGTCTTGCGCGTAGCATGGTCACGAAGGAGAAGCGGCCATACAGTGAGTAGATCCAACCATGAGATTTCGGCCTGGGCAGAAGCATCCTTCCTCGCGCGGTAGAGGATGAAAATAGTCGCAGCCCAAACGCCGAGTAGGACGATGCCAACTATCAGGAATGCGTACTTCTCGATAAGGTTCATGAGCATACTCAACTCCGCTTCGAGGCGTCAGCGTCATTTCTTTCCAAACAATTCACGCTGACCCCTTTGATTGTTCGACCCCTTTGATTGTTCACGGCATGGCAACCATGAGCACAAAACTCAGTGGCAGCAACGGACGAAACATGGATGGACCCAGTACGCCCATTGCGCGCATGGCGGCAAAGATTACGGCTAGCACAATGACCAGGAAGAAAGGGACGGCAGGGCTGGCGGCGAATCTCCAGATGGGAGCTTGTGTTGGCACTGTGCGTGAGGTCCAGGGTTACTTTAGAGGCAGTGTGTCTAAAGGGGGCAGCGTTATGTGTTTTGAAAACTATTCTCGCTGAGCCCTTTGATTCTATTTATTCACTATTTTTTTTCAAAACAATTCACGCTGACCCGTTTGATTCCAGGGTTTCATTTCCTCAGCGGATTAAGTGGCGCTGACCCCTTTATTCCCTTCCGATTACCCGTTCCGGCTGTAATCCTTTAACTCTCTTGTTGAACGCCATCAGCCAGCATCCGATTGACAATGCGCTGCTTTTGCTCCTGTGTCAGCCGCTCTTGCAGGTACGATGGCATAGCGGACAGGAATCTCTGGCGACGCTCTCGCTGGTGAGGTTTGACTTGTGACGAATCGCAAAGGAGGCAAAGATCTATCAAGCGAACATACAATAGCTTCACTCGTATGAGGCGGAAATCCTTCTTGGCTGCTGGGCCGATATCCAAGAGGAAATTGCCCGCTTTCGATAGCCACTCGTGCGTCTTGTTTTCTGGATTTTCTTGATTTCAAGCCTCCAGAAAACCTTGTAACCGATCACAGTCCGAATACCTCCCCTTTCAACGAGCATTGCTTCGCCAATTGCCCTAAGTTCCTCTCTAAACAGCATAAGGTCATGCCAAGCGCTCCAGTCCTCCGCACCATTGAGCCCCCCGTCTGCAAAGACTTCACGTATAGCATCAACTGCAGCTTCAAATCGTTCTGTTCTTTGGGTTCTTGCTCCACCAAGAAAAACAATTTCCTGTCGATACAGCTCCAGCCAGCCGAGAAATGAACATAACCGATACACGGTGCTGCGAAGCTTATGCTGTTGATAGTGCGGGTCCGATGGCCACGCTCTACTTAGGGTAGCCGGCTCAAGAAGCAGAATTTCCCTCCTCATATATAGCAATCCATCGCTTTCGCAAATTTCCTTGAAGCGGATTGCGAGCTCATACGCGGCCTTGTTCAGGGGGTCACGGTACCGTTTGTAAACTTGTTCCAATAGTTTTCTTTGTTTCCAGCTTTCGAATGAGCGAGCAAACAGATGCTCTTTGAGGAAAAGTCCGAAGAGAGTTCCAAACGTTGTGACTAAAGCACCGAGGACAGTTAAACCTAAGAAGTCTTTGATTGGGAATCCAAGTATTAACATGATCGCTTTCTAGCCGTGATCAGATCGCCTTGCACTTCATTGCAAGAAAACAAGGAGCGACAAGAATTCAACGGAAATTTTAAAGTGGCTCGGCAAATTTTGTGATGACACAATCATTGGAAATCAAGCAGAGCCAGGCTCCGTTTAGTTCGATCCAAGTTGACCGCTCACATTCCCAAAACTACTATTTTGAAAGCTTGATCGAAGCTGGCCGGTCTTCCTCGTGAAACCAGAGCGCTCTGATCTGAGAATCGTCGCTATGAGGCTTTGGATTAGCCTTTCGCACTTTGAAAGTTGTAGGCAGTCGGACCGCATTCCCGAATACCAGTGCATGCTGTTTCGGAAGGGAAGGCAGTCGCTTCAGCACGCCTTCCGAAATGAAAGGCGTCATTTGGCGTATTTGCTGCAAATCGTCTGGGTTCTGAATGCGATGAACAACAAAATTTGAGCATTGCGAAAGCACGGATTTCGAGAGCTCCGAAGGACGTTGAGACGCCACAATTAGGAACATTCCATACTTTCGGCCCTCTTTAGCGATGCGTTCAAAAATACGAACGGCATCAATCGCATGTTTTTCAGGTCGCTCAGGGATATAGCGATGCGCCTCCTCAAGTACGCAATGGACCGGAAAGTTGTTGCGCGGGTCAGCCCTTCTCAGTTGGCGAAATATTATTCCGGCGACCACCGCCGAAACCAATTCCACCACTTCGTCTTCAACCTCGTTCATATCAAGCACAACGATCTGGCTCTGTTTGAAGTATCGCTTCGTTTTCTTCGTGAGTCCAAGGAGTGTTTGTAAGTACGTCTCGATCGATGGGGATGGGCTCCCATTGTTAAGCTCGTATCGCAAGAACGAGTAGTCTTCACGCGCACTCATCGACTGGAAACGGGTCAGCATTTGTGCGCAGTAGACGCGGATTTGGCTGTTGCCTTGGGACTCTTCGTACAAGAGCGCTATCTCAAGACACTCCTCCAAAATACCAAAGGAGAATGGCTCATTCGCATACGCGGGCAGTTCAAACTCTTCGAGTATATGGTCCTTCACTTCAGCCAGAAATTTATCTTCATTTTGAGTCGAAAAATTTGCATATTTTGCGTCGTACCCGTATTTGGTTATGAGGTCCGTCGTCAGTTCATCGCACCCGTATTTTCCAAGAAGTCCCATAATCCGTTGGCGTTTGCCGACCGCACCATCCTGTGATGTGAATGCCGCGAGAACACATTTAGCAAGCACGTGTTTTCTTACACTTTTTGCCTTGGCATCCATCTTAGTAATTAGCGCTGTAAGGCCTAGCGCCGCTCGGAGTATTGGAACCTGAGTTTTTTCACTCGCTTGCAAAAGCAACTCCCATTCCGCGATGTCGAGAAACCAGTGAGGCAGTCTAAACGCCCCATTATTGGCTGTGCCGTCTAGCTTTAACTTGGTGACGTTAATTCCATTTTTGCTAAGCGACTTGAAAGCTGCATCATATTCACCGTTTACGTCGAAGACAAGGAATGTCGCCCCTCTAGCCCGGAATTCATCCGGCTTCTCGAAGAGCGATTGAAGGATTGCTGCGACCGTGCAAGACTTTCCACTTCCAGTATTTCCTAGAACCGCGGCGTGACCACCAAAGAATTCATTCACAAGTACTTTTACGTCGTAACCTTCGAAAACTACTGACGATCCAATTGAAAGCGCCTTGTAATCAGTGTTGGGGTCGAAGTTGGGAACTGGTTCGCTCGGATTTGCAGTTTCAAATATTCGGTCTAACTCGCTATCCAAAACATACATCGCGTCCGCGTAAAGAGATGGGAAGGTGGACACGCCGAAGCGAAATTCGCCGTCAGCTTTTTGCGGAAGCATGCCCACAGGTATTACGTCGAGATACTTCGCGGACGACGCTTTTTCCATCCCACCGTCTTTTTCCCTTTGTGAATTGTCTTTTTCGCGCAGTCCTACAACTTCTGCAATCACATAATCTGTCTGGACCGAAATTGCGACAAAAGTCCCGAGCCGCGCAACATAGTGAATGTCATCGAAACCAACCACGGTAAAGTTGTCAGTTCCCGCATTCATCTCAACCACGAAAATGTCGCAGCAACTGACACCAATTTACCGATCGACCGTCTCTTGTCATCATGCATTTTGAGGGCCTTCATCAGGCAGCTTGGGACGAATGAGTTGTTCAACAACTTTGGCTATTGCCCGATCAACTCTGTCTGATGGCAAGGCGGGAAGAAGTTGTTCGACGACAGCATCAAAGTAGTGGGCGGGCTTTCCCTGTGGCGTTGTTCCGCTAATGATCCAAATACGAGGGTCTTGAAGATCGCTAAGTTTCTTGATCTCCGGGCTTGCGTCGGGCGATGCAAAGATCACTAGTCGGAAAGTCGGGATGGTTAGGGATTGGTAAATTATGTTGTTCACGTGCTCATCACCAAAACTGTATCCAATCGTCACCAACACGCTTTGTTCGCGGGTAATTCGGCTTTGAAACTCGCGAAAAAGATCCGAGTAAGGTGCACCGAAACTTGAGTTTTGCTTTGCCGGTGTGGGATAAATCATTACTTTTCCATCAAGCGAAGCCTCTTGCAGCTCGCGGATTGGATATAGGCCGTGGCCATCCTCTACCCAATTGATGGACCCGTGAAGCTTGCACAGATACACAAAACCATCAACAGCTATCCACCTTCGCTCCGAGAGATCTATTTGTTCCGCTAAGGCATATCTGTATGTCGCGGGATTAAAACGGCGCTCAATCGCCCCACTGAAACCGTTGCAATACTGCATGCCCAATTGGTCGAGCGCACTTTCGTTGAATAGGTCGTAGTTAGTTGTAAAGACCCACTGTCGCGGCAAGGAGCGGTCTCGCACTAAAAGTTTTCGATAAAAATGTTTATAGAGATTCAGTACACTTTCGTCGCCCATCAGCGGATTAAATGCACCGTTGGTGCATTTCTGAAGCACAAACGTTTTGATCTTTTTATTGCGTTCAAAAACCAAATCCAGCCCTGGATCGCCGACCACCTTGCCACTACTCGCGAGAACAAATCGTTGGCTGAATAGAACCTCCATCAGCTTTTCCAGGTTTGAGTTGTATGGTGGCTTTTCGACGGAAATACTAAAGGTGGAGGCAAGAGCCGCTCGCTCTTCAGTCGTTAGGAGACCCTTATCCGTGGCTTTTCCAACAGTTTCGGCAAACTCCTTGGCGAGCGGTCCCATTGTCGGAATGCCGAGCTGACTGCCATCGCGAACAAGGGACGACGAACCTGACCCAAGCAAGAACGCCACATGACGTGCACCAAAGCCTCAGCCAACTGCTGCGAGGTGGCGCCGACTGCCGCATCCCGGGACTGGGCGTTGCCTGCTTTATCGTTCAGAAATTCTGCGCCTCCTTTAGAAACGATAGGTGCCCTTGTGCAGAGTCCGGCGGATTTGCATTCGTAGACATATCCAAGCAACCTTCCTCTATTGAGCTTCATTGAACGCGCGTAGGCTCGGATCACGATACTTTCGACAATTAGATTATAGAAATTGCCGTTCTTGGCCAGACACAATTTTCAAAGTGAGAACTTCCAAAATGCTTATTACGCGATTAGCGTCCGCAACTCAAACTACCGGACTCTATCGATATATATCCAAATGTGATCGAGCTCCGCATGCGGCCCCGCACTACTAACTTTTGATTGTGGATTTGCCAGTACCTTGAATACTTTCGAAAGTTGGGTCGCGGCGGCATTCGGATCTGCATGAGGGACTCTTGATTCCCATGTTTCCTGTCCGGCGCCGTTTGATCCCGCATGATTCGAGCAAAGGCGCAAGGTGATTTCGCACGGCGGAATTCTTGTCGTAGTCGAGCGAAAACCGCACAATCACGCGCCAGTTCCCGGGAATTTTCTTGGTATATGTCACAGACATTCTTCTGATCTCCTTAGATTCTCAGCATCAAAGTTGCCGGGCACACAAAATTAATAAAAGGGGTCAGGCACGCAATATGTTTCACTGCGCCCCCATCCTCACCACCCCCATCTGCTGAAACAACTTCAAGAAATCAAAGCTGTTCCAAGCCTCCACCGCCTTCCCATCGCGCACGCGGAACATCAGCGTGCCTTCGAACGCGATCGGCTTGCCCGTGGCTTGCATGCCGAAGGCTTCGCCCTTGTGCGTCGCGGTGATGCGGCAATAGGCGACGACGAGGTCATCTTCGGAAACCGTTTCCTGCACGGCGATGTGGATATCCGGGAAGGCGCGGCGAAAGCCGAGAAAGAATTTCTTGAATTCTTCCGGCCCGCGGACGGGATTGCCGCTCGGGTCTTCGAGGCCGTGGGCGATGCATTCGGGCGCGATCATCTCGTCGATGAGTTCGGCGCGGCCTTTGTTCCAAACCTCTTCAAACCAGCGATCAAGAATCGTTACTTTTTCTTTTGCCATGGCCGCCTCCCTTGGTTGCCTTGTGCGAGTAGTTTAGGCGGGAAGTTAACGAATTGCTAGGGGTGGGATGCGGTCTTTCTTGCGCTGTCATTTGGCGGAGAAACTTGGGCCAATCCACTGCATTGGATTGGCGCTCGTCAGGCGCAGAGCATGCTCTGCGAATTCCCCGCCTCTCTCCCGGACTTCGCTGCGCGATCCACGGAAAGCCCTGCATGGCTTTCCGGTTCAACAGGCGCAAAGCGGGGCTTTGCGAAACCCCTGTTTCACCCAGGACAAAAATGTTTTTGGAGTTGCGTGGATCAACGCTAGCATTGGCGCGGCTTGCAGGCCGTTTGTGCTCGAAGAGCCGCGTGGATGCTTGGGTTTGGTGAAACTTCCAGCGAAAGCGCTGTGGCAGCTACGCTGCAATCTGCAGCGGCTTTATTTTGTTGTACTTGCCGCTGCCTTCCAGATCCCAGACATCGACCGCTTGTTGCATCCTCAGCCAAAGCCCCGGTCCGTTACCGATCAGTTTGCCGATGCGAATGGCCATGTCCACGCTGACAGAGCGTTTTTCATGCAGTACCTCGGAGACGGTGAGGCGCGATACGCCGAGGCGCCACAGGGTGAGGTGCGAGCTCGGCCTGCGTCATCCGCAATTCTGGCAATACGTCATCGCGCAACACGGCGCCGGGATGCGTCGGCCGGCGATTCGGGTCGCGCTTTATCGTGGTGGTCTTTTTCATTAGTGGTAATTACGCAGCAATTTCAACGTACTCGACTTGGCTTGAAGGGGGCGGCACGGATTCGCCATCCTCTATCATTCCCTCTATGTGAAACTGGATCGCTTCTCGAATCTCATTTTCGACCTCGGCAACGGTGTGCCCGGTCGCAATACATCCCGGCAAATCCGGAACGTACGCGAAGAAGTTTGATTGTGCTTTTTCGATTACGACGGCATATCGCATATTGCCCTCACTTTTTTAATCCAGATTGTTGCGCAAGAAAGATCCGCGAGTCGCGTGAGGAAAATCCAAGGACAATGCACTCGGCCAAGCAAAGTCACTTCTTCTGCTCAAACGGATTGAGAGTCTTCACCCCCAGCGCCTTGAAGTCGCGCACGTTGCGCGCGCGACGGTTAAGCGATGCACGATCGCTGTCGCGGCAATGAACGCATCTTCGGCGAGGGTATTCGATCTGCCGTGCATCAGCCGCGCCCATTCGCGACATACCGCCGCGTCCATCGGCAGCACCTGCCCGCTGACGATGACTTGCTCGAGCCAGGCTTCGATTTCATCGGCGCGGGCCGCATCTTGCGCACGGGTCAATTCGATACCTCGTTGAAGCTCGCCGATCGTCATGGCCGAAATATGGAGCGAGGCCGATTCCTGCGCGGCCAACCAGCCATGACGCCGCCGTGAGGCTTTGGCTTGCGCGATTCGGAAACGATGTTGGTGTCGAGCAGAAACATCGAACATGCCCCCTACAATTTGCGCAGCTTCAATCCGCCGCGCGGCGGGACGGGAATATCGGCAACGACGCTGCGATCGAGCAGCAGTTGCTTGAGCGTGCGTTTGCTCGATGATTGCAGTGCGTTCCACTGCCGAATCGGCACCAGCACGGCTGTCGCTTTACCGTGTTTGGTCACCACCTGCGGGCCTTCGGCGAGGCTGGTATCGAGCATTTCACTGAAGCGCGCTTTCGCATCCTGTACGGGCCACGTATGCATTTTCAACTCCCAAAATACTGATCAGAATACTGACTAGTTTAGCACGACCCAAATGCATCTGCGCCGCGCATGAATTGGTCTTTGGTGTGATTCAGCAACCCGGCTGCTCCGAGTGGTTTCCGCAGCCCGCGTAGGGTGGGCAAAGCGCAGCGTGCCCACGATCGAACATACGCGTGGGCACGCTGCGCGTCGCCTGTCCTGAGGCAGTCGAAGGACCCACCCTACAATCGTTAAGGTAGTGCGATAGTCGCCAAACCCATTTGTTCCGAATAAGGGCCGCATCGACATACCTACAATTGGGCGTAGCATCTGCTGTGCTCAGATATCGAGCGCAACTTCACCTTCACCCAAACCATCAGGAGATTGTCATGGCGAAGCAAAAGCACGGCGCGAACCAGACGGCACTGATCACCGGCGCGTCCTCCGGCATCGGTGAAGCGCTGGCGGCATGCTTTGCGCGCGACGGATTCAACCTGGTGTTGGTTGCGCGCAGTGCCGACAAACTCAAAACGCTGGCGGCGCATCTGGCGGCGGAACACGGCATCAAGGCGTGGGTGGCGCCGAGTGATTTATCGAAGGCGGGCAGCGCCGCCGCGCTGGCGGCGAAAATGAAGAAGGGTAAGCACGCAATCGACGTGCTGGTGAATTGTGCGGGCGTGCTGGAACACGGCCAGTTCATCAAGATGCCGCCGAGCCGGCATCAGGAGTTGATTGATCTGAATGTCTCCGCGTTGACCGCGATGCTCAGCGAATTCGTGCCGCCGATGGTGGCGCGCGGCAAGGGCCGCGTATTGAATGTGGCGTCTGTCGCCGCGTTCCAGCCGATCCCCTCGCTCGCGACCTATGCCGCCACGAAGGCCTTTGTGCTTTCGCTCACCGAGTCATTGGCGGAAGAACTCAAGGGCACCGGCGTCACGGTTTCTGCGTTGTGCCCCGGCATTACCGCGACGAACATGGTCAGCATGGCAACCGAATCTTCGGGCCTGGAACTTCCCGGCATCCTCATTGGTGACGTGGTCAAGGTGGCGGAGGAGGGTTACAGGGCCTGCATGAAGGGCGAGGTGATCAAGGTGCCGGGCATTATCAATTTGGCAACCATCCTCGCGGGGCGTGCCACACCGAAATGGTTGCTGCGAAAGCTGACGGGATCGGTCGGCAGGGCGACGGTTAAGGGATAGCGTCGTGCTTCACGCTATTTGGAATTTACGCGAGTAATCTCAGAATGGTCGCTATTTGCGGCTCTTTCCCCCATGAAAATGGGGGAAGGTTGGGGTGGGGGACTGTTCGCAACCATCGTCCCCACCCAACCTCCCCCCGTTGCCGGGGGGCGCTAAAACCCTAGCACTGGCGCGGCTCTCATGGCAAAAATGCCCGGAAAAGCTCGCCAAATGGCGATCCGCGTGACGACATGCGCACTGTTTGTTGCGGCTCGGTTGAGCTTGTCCTGCCTTGGGGGAGTCGGACTACCTAGCCAGAGCCTGCCTAACGCATTGGTTTTAAATGAAAATAGGGATTTGTTCCCGAGTACCCGAATGCGTGCGTAACAACCGTTGAAAGGGATTTTCCCTTGGCAGATAGCGGGACTTGGAGTAGAATTCGCTTCGCTGAAAGTCAACAAAATTTTCTCCAAACCGGTTGGTTTCCTGATGTGCTTTAGTGCGGTGTTATTCGCAAAAGATCATTAAGAATCAATCGCTTAATTGAAGTTTGTTGGCAGACCCGAGGGCCGAAAGCGGCAATTGATCCGCAGGTCCCTGGTTGGAGCCCATGTCGGGGAGCCATTAATTTCAATGACTTAGCCCGCTGCTCACGGTGGGCTTTTTCACTCTTGTCGGCCTCGTGGGCAGGGTGCAGGTTTTTACCGGTCAAAGTGGGGCAGATTTTCTGCCTCGCCCATCAAGTGGAGCATTTGTCATGAACGAAATCATGCAGTACCTGAAGAAAAACGGCCAGCGCTTTGACTCCGAAATCGCCGCAGCGACGGGGATGCCCCTGGCGAAAGTTCGCGGAATGTTGTCCGATCTGTCCGCGCAAGGCGAGATTTCCCGGTGCAGCGTCACCCGGTTCAATGACGGCAAGAAAATCGAAGGCATGCTTTGTCGCGTCGCGGGATACATTCCGCCGAAGAGCCCCGGCCGGAAGCCTGGCGCCTGAATCCTGTTGCCTGAAACGAGGGACCTGCACCGATCCGGTGCCGGTCATCGTTGAGCCTGAAGTAAGAGAAAGCGCGGATCAAATCCGCGCCGCAATGGGCGCCACGGCACCGCGCCTGGTCAGCGTGCCGCGCCGGATCAGCGCGCGAGGAAGTGTCCGCCAAGCCTTAACGCCAGCTGGGCCAATGCGAGCATTCCGATACGCCGACGCAGGACCATGCCCGCCAGCGCAAATACAGTTCCCGTTAACGCCCAATGTTCGCGCGCATAGCGCAACATCGAAACAGCCATGTCAACCTTCGCGGCATGCGGACCCAGTGTCTCCATGGTGTTGAACGCCCGCAAGCGATATACCGCAGCCTCGCTGACCAACCGGAATTGCTCCTGTTCAAGCTGATCAAGCCGGTTGGCAAGCCGGGCGTCAATCATGTCCACCGCCGTTAAATGCAGCGAGCACCGCGCGATCCTTGCGTAATTCTTCCCGTGTCTTGCTGAACGCCGGCGACTTCGCCGCACTCAATGCAAGCGACGAACGCCAAAGCGCCACGCCAATCAATGCGAATATCGCGCACGGCGTCAGGACGGCCAGGGAGTGATTCCAGTCCCACAGCATCAACACCAGCCATCCCGCGGCAAACAGGCTCGCGAGCATGAAAGCCAGCATCGCGATGATCAGCCGCAACGAAATGCGCAGCAGCCAGATGCGCTCAATCTCCCATTCGTTGGCGAACAGGGCGCATTTATTTTCGGCGAGCGAGAGAATCGTGACGCCCAGCCGGGAAACGGACGCGAGCAGTCCCCGGGGTTCGCTATCGCTGGAGGGTGTGGTCATGTCGCGGGTAAGGGCCTGCATTCGCCTGACAGCGCCAGACTCAATGCCGCCCCTTCGTCCAGCTAACGGCGAGTGACCACGACACCAATCAGGAAGCCGATGCCTGCGGCAATTCCAACGGCTTGCCATGGATTCTCATGCGCATAGTGATCCACTTCGGCCGCGGCGTGTTTCGCCTTGGCGATCGCTGCGCGCTCGGCACTTTCCAGTTCCATGCGCATTTGTTTCAACGATTCGGCAACGCGATCACGCGCGCCTGAAAGCTGACCACCGGTTTGTCCGGCAGTAGCCTTGAGCAATTCTTCAACATCCGTCACTACGCTGCGAAAATCGCCAGCCAGTTTTTGGCGGCTGCTATCAATGGACGTCGTGTTCATATTGGCTCCTCATGGGATTGAATCAGCGAGGTGAATGATGCCGCGCAAGTTGCGCGCAAATCTCATCATTCGATTCAATGTTCCGCCGATGGGAAATCTGCGTCTTGACGGTTGTCAATCGCGGCGCAAATTGGTTGTATTTATTTGAATCAGCACCGGGCAAGATTCGCAATTCCGGGGCACGCAAGTGCCACGCATCTTCATGCCGCGCCGAGAAAGCACCCGCACCGGCTTTTGCTTTTTTGTCTGCGGATCCGTGGCGGATATTTCACGCAGATTCACGCAATGACCACCAAGCCTCGCGACCCGCAAGGATTTATCAGAGCATGTGGCCTTGAGCGCACCAGTGTTTGAGTTTACTGGCGTCGAATTGGCTGGCGTTAGCGTCGCTGACTAATGGGACATCAGCACCGGTACGGTCATGCTCTGGAACAGTGTCTTGGTGACGCCGCCGAGCACGAATTGGAATGTGCGTGAATGGCCGTATGCGCCCATCACGATGAGATCGCTGCCCAGGTCGGACGCCAATGACAGAATTTGATTACCGACATCCACTTCACTGGATTTTTGCTGGCGCACATTTACCCGCAGGCCATGACGCGTCAGCCATAGCCCGACATCCGCGCCGGGAATGTCGCCCCAGTCTGAATCACCCTTGGGATTGAATGAGACGATATTGATCTCGCGTGCCTTCCTCATCAGTGGCAGCGCATCCGCAATCGCGCGCGCCGATTCGCGCGTGCCACTCCATGCGATCAGGACCGACGCCCCGCACGAGGGGAATTCGCCGGCATAAGGAACCATCAGCACCGGGCGACCGGCGCCAACGACGACGCTGGCTGCAAATGATGGATCAAAACCCATCTTCTCCCCGCGGTCTTCCTGGGTCATGACGAGCAGATCGGCATGACGCGCATGGAGGATCACGTTATTGACGGTATTGCCGCTGATCGCGCGCCACTCAATCTTGCGCCCGGAATTTTGTTCGGCGGCCTTCACCATTTCCTGCGCCTTCGCCTGCATTTGCGTATCCAATTCAACCTGAAATGTCAGCGCAGCGGTGGCGCCGGGATCCATTGCCGCCGCGAACAGTTGCTGCTCGAGTGCGTAAACGGCGGCCAGATGCGCATCGAATCGACCGGCAAGATCGGAAGCGAGCCGCAAGGTGTGTTCATTGCGGGCACGCCCATCCAGGTGTACGAGTATTGTTTTGTAGGACATGTTCGATCTTTCCGTTGGTTGAATGCGTCAGCCGGGCTCATGGAATGCGGATGCCGATGCAGTCCACGCCTGGCAATATCTACCGCAAACAATAGTCCAGTTGCGGTAAAGCACTTTGATTGCAGTCAAGGATTGGCGATATTCGCGCAATGCCTTGATAGTTTCGGCATTGTGACGCCTTTCGCCCGCATGGTACATCCATCATATTTCCGGATTCGACTGACTCCCCGTCGTACGCTCGTGCCGCTCCTGGCATGGCAGGCAACGTGTGGCGGTCGGCATCGCGATCAGGCGTTTGAATTCAATCGGATCATGACACATCGCACACGTGCCATACGTCCCTTCTTTTATCGCGATGCGTGCCGCCTCAATGGCCATCAGTTCGTCGACATCGCGCATCATCATTCCGATATCGATGTCGCTCAACAGATCGGCCACCGAACTGCCTGAGTCTTGCCTCAATGATTCAAGTTCGGGAATGTCTTGTCCATACTTCTCATGAATGGACTTGCGTACTTCGCTGCGCAACAAGCGGTCGCGCTCATCAAGCTCGGATTCCAGTTTGTCAATTTGACGTTTGGTCAACATTGCCCAGCTCCTGTGTCAATACTCTTCGCCACCCTGGTCACCAACACGCATCCGCGATCGCTGCCGGGCTGGCGCGACAGCAGAGTTTGTTGCCGGCCATGGGCGAATGCCGAACCGGCACCAATACTGCGGCTTGTCACTCAAGCCCGGCATTGCAACCCGCACGCACGCGAGTCAGGTTGAGCGCGGCGAATTCACGTGACGGACCACGGACTTCCGCGGGTGCGCTATCCAGCGCACCGGCGGAATGGTTCCTCATTGCACCGCGATTTGCTTGGATACTGAACCGGCCTTCTTGGGTAGCACAAGATTCAGCACGCCCTGGTCATACTTTGCCTTCACGCCGGCAGAATCGATATCCTGCGCCAGCGAAAATGAACGCTGCACCTTGCCATAGTGACGTTCCGTGCGCAGCCATTTTTCATCTTTCTGTTCGGTTTCGCGCTTCGATTCGGCGCTGATCGAAACGATGTTGCCGTCCACGGCGACATTGATATCTTCCTTCTTCACGCCAGGAATGTTTGCCTTCACTTTGTATTCGCCATCGGTCTCGCTGACGTCGACCTTGATATCGAAATCAGGTTCAAGGGCGCGAAGCGGGCGAGCCCAGCCGCGGAACACATCGGGCAGTGTGGACATTGTCGGAAACGTGTCAGTAAACGGATCAAAGCGGATCAAATCGTTCATGTGAAATCTCCTGGGGACGTGCGAATGTTTAGTGGGCGCATTCGCGTTGGCGCCAGCGGCATCTGCTCTGTCGAGCGACGGGAACAACAACGCTGAAATGATGCTAGGCCACTATCGCGCTCGCGTTTTGACGATCGTCAAAAATATCGACGGATGTGGCGGCGGCCAGTGGATATTGGCTGTCGATCGGTTGCCGAGCGACAGACTATTTTTTGCGGGCCTTCACCGTGTTTGCCTTGCGGGCCCGTATGCGCGCGGGACGCAGCTCCAGCTCTTTGGTGATTTCGCGTTCTATGACGTCGGCGACCTGTTTCAGGTCTCTGGCGATTTCGGCGATCAGATCGTCCAGCGCCACAATGCCGATCAGCGCGCCCGTCTTGCCAATCACCGGCAGCCTTCTGATGCCTTTGGCGTTCATGAGGGCGAGGCCTTCGCGGATGCTCTGATCGCCCTTGGCGACTACCAGTGAGCGGCTCAACAGGTCGTCCAGCAGAAAGACATTCGGATCCAGATCGAGGGCAACGATCGCGACAACAATGTCGCGGTCGGTCACGATGCCTATCGGTTTCGGCGGCCTGGCACTCTCGTCGACGACGACCAATGCACCGGCGTGTCCTTCACGCATCATCCGCGCCGCGCCAACAATCGTCGTGCTTCGGGTCGCGACCTGAACCGGGAACTTGCACATTGCGGATAGCTTGGTCATGGTGGTCTCCTCAGGACAAGAATTCTCACCTGATCATAACGAGCGTTGGCCGGACAGACTTGACCATTCTCAAGCAAGCCGCAAATGCCGCCCTCCGAGTGGAAAGTGTCATGCGTTGCGTTGCCTTTCTTTTCCTTTACGCTGCAACAGCGGCCCGGGATCAGCCGAGGCAACCGCGCCGAATTCCACGCAGGAAGTCACGACACTAGGAATCTCCCGCCTGTATTGCCCAACCCTCGGTGCCCACCAGCGGTACGAAGCGCACATCGGCGATATCCTCAGTCTGGTACTGAAGCTCCGTGAGGCGCGTGACACGCACCAGTTGCTGCACCCGCCGGTCGGCGCCGACCGGAATTACCAAGCGTCCACCGATCTTCAGCTGGGCCTTCAGCGACTCCGGCACCTCGGGGCCACCCGCTGCGACGATGATCGCGTCGTATGGCGCATGATCCGCCCAGCCGCGGGTACCGTCTGCATGTCGCACATGAACATTGCGGTAGCCGAGGGCGGACAACGCGGTCGCCGCCTTCTCGGCAAGTTGGCCGATGCGCTCGACCGTATAAACATCCTTGGCGATATGTGCAAGCACGGCAGCCGCGTAGCCGGAGCCGGTGCCTATCTCCAGTACTTTCTCGCCGCCCTTGAGCGACAGTGCCTCCGTCATCAACGCGACGATATAGGGCTGTGAGATCGTCTGCCCCTCGGCGATGGGCAATGGTGCGTCCTGATAGGCGTATTCGTGCAGGTGCTCGGGAATGAACGCTTCACGGGGGACGGCTTGCATCGCTTCAAGTACCAACTGCGACTGGATCCCACGACCAGCAATGTGGCTTTCCACCATGGCCTTGCGCCGCTGCGAAAAATTGAATTTATTCATCTGTATGCCTTCACGAGGTTGGTCGTTTCGCGGACTTGGGTTTTCCCGGTCGGAACACCATCACCGGTAGCGACGATAACGCGAGCACTTTGGTTGTTACGCCGCCGAGAAAGATCTGGGCAATATTGCTGCGCCCATGCGAGCCCATGAAAATCAGATCGCATGCGTTTCGGTCCGCGGCATCAATAATGGCGACAGCCGGTTGTTCGTTTGTCATCGATACGCCGTTGAACGCGACGCTGGCCACCCGCGCCATCGCCTCGATCTCACCAAGAAATTTCTTTGTATTGCGTTTCACCGCTTTTGTGAAGTCGGCCTCCGAGAGTGTTCCCGGCGCAAATACCGCATCTTCGATGATGCGCATTTTGTACGCCGGTGTCGCAACAAAACCGATTACCTCGGCATGCAAGCAGCGGGCGAGATCAACCGCGGCCTGCGCGGATTGCAGGGCTAGTCTGGAGCCGTCGGTCGGGACAAGAATTTTCTTGAACATGGAGTTCTCCTTTGCTGTCCTCTTGTGGAAGTATTGACCTGTGGCGGCAGGCAGTTTTGACGAGCGTCAAGCAATGCGCGCGACATGCCTTCATATTCGCGGCGCAGACTGCGCCCCTCGGCGCCTGGGATCACTGCGTGGTGGCGAATGGCGGGGAAGCAAGTGCAAACAGTTACCGGGCTTGCAGCGCCAACAGGTAAAAGTCTATGCGGGACGCCATTCGCAGGCCGAAAATGCTCCAGACGCCGCGCCAGTGCTTGAATTTGCCGTTCAAGTCGTGGCGACCGGCAGTACCGGCATGCTGGTGCAGCGACAGCTCATGTGCGGAGTGGAATCAGGGCAGCGCGGCAAGTTTCATCTCAATGTACGCGACCAGATCGTTCAACGTGCCCAGTTTGCCGTAATCCGTTTCCGGAATATTGACGTGGAGTTTTTCGTGAATGGCCATGAGGACATTGAGCCAATCCATCGAGTCGAGGTCAATTTGCCTGCGCAGCGATTGATCGGGGCGTAGCGTGCTGGCATCAAGTTCCGGCGCGATCGATTTGATGATGGCGAGCACGCGTGATTTTGTATCCGCGTCATTCATAAGTCCTCCGGATGTTGCAGGCGTTCGCGCAACTCGGTCAGGAAACGCGCGCCACTGTGGCCATCGCTGGCGCGGTGGTCGGCGGCGAGACTGGCGGTTACCAATGGTGATACGCACGGCAGACCGTTTTCAACCCATGGCCTTGCTTCGATGCGACCGAAGCCCACGAGTGCAACCTGCGGAGGATAGATCACGCCAAATACCGCGTCCGCACCCCGGTCACCCAGATTGGTCACCGTGATGGTGGGATCGGACATTTCCGAGCTGCGCAACGAGCCGGCGCGTGTGCGCGTTACCAGATCGGCAAGTTCGCGCATGAGCTGATCGATGTCTTTCGTTGCCACGTCATGCAGCGCCGGTGCGATCAGTCCGCCTTGCCGCAACGCAATCGCAACGCCGATGTGAATGCCGCCTGCCTCCTGGAATGTGCCATCGCGCCAGAAGCCGTTCAGTTGCGGCGCGCTTGACAGCGCGAGTGCCACCGCCTTCAGTTGCAGGACGCCCATCAGCAAACGCTCATTGATCGGCCGCTGTTCGTTCGCGCGCAGAAGCCATTCGGTGGCGCGAGCCAAGGGGATGGTCTCGGATAAATAGTAGTGCGGGATGTCGCGTTTGGAGCGGCTCATCGCGGCCGCGATAGCCTTGCGCATTTCCACGGCGCGGTCGTCAGGTGCCGGGGTGGGGCGCTTCGCGACGCGCAGCACATCTTCAAGCGTCACCGCGCCATGCGGTCCGCTGCCCTCAATGGTATTGGCATCGATGCCGAGTTCGCTTGCCCGGGCGCGCGCCGCGGGCGATACCGCCTTTCGCTGCCCTTGCGATGCTTGGGGTGCAGGTGCGATCGCCGCCACAGTGGATGGGACCGGCGGCACACTGCCGTGGGCACGGGGGCCTCAGCGTGCCGCGAAACGGTCTGCGCGTTTTCCCCCGGTTCCAGCAGGGTCGCGAGTACGGTTCCAACGGGCACGGTGGCGCCAATGGGGACGAGTTGCTCGAATATCGTCCCGTCTTGCCAGATCTCCACCTCGACGGCGGCCTTTGACGTATCGACCACGGCCACGACCTGGCCGCGTTTGACGGCATCGCCGGGCTTGACCAACCACTCGAGGAGTTTGCCTTCGTCCATGTCGGCGCCTAGCGACGGCAGTTTGAATTCGATCATCGGATTACCTGCCCATCATGGTCTTGACTGCCGATACGATGCCGGCTGTCTGCGGCAGCGCGGCGTCCTCAAGGTGTTTGGCGTACGGAATAGGCACCTCCGCGCTGCATACGCGCGCCAGTGGTGCATCGAGATCATAGAACGCTTCTTCAACGATGCGCGCCATGATCTCCGCCGCCAGGCTGCCGGTGCGCCAGCCCTCATCGACGATGACCGCGCGGCGGCATTTGCGTACCGAGGCGACGATGGTATCCGTGTCGAGCGGGCGCAACACCCGCAGATCGATCACCTCCGCATCGATGCCTTCCCGCGCCAACTGTTCGGCGGCAGCCAGCACCTTGGGCAGCGAGCCTCCGTAGGTGATGAGGCTGACGGCGCTTCCACTGCGGCGCACCGAGGCAGTGCGGATATCGGCCTCGCGAACCGCGGACAATTCATCCTCCGTGTTATAGAGCTGGGCATGTTCGAAGATGATGACGGGATCGGGGTCCGCCAGCGCCGGCGCGAGCATGTCATGCGCATCCTGCACGGTCGCGGGCGCCAACACCTTGATGCCCGGAATGTGCGCGTACCAGTTCTCAAAACTGTGCGAATGTTGCGCGGCGACCTGACGGCCGGCGCCCGTTGCCATGCGGATCACCAGTGGCACCGAAAACTGGCCGCCGGACATGTGGTGATAAAGCGCGGCGGTGTTCACGATCTGATCGAGGGCGAGGAGACTGAAGTTGACGGTCATGACTTCAACGATCGGCCGCATCCCGCCGAGCGCCGCACCGATACCGGCACCGACAAATCCGAGCTCCGAAAGCGGCGTGTCGCGCACGCGTTGCGGGCCGAATTCGTCAAGCAACCCCTTGGTCACCGCGTAAGTCCCGCCGTAACGGCCGACGTCCTCGCCCATGAGAAAGACGTGCGGATCGCCCAATAAAGCCTCACGCAGGGCGGAGCGCATTGCTTCCCGGTAGGTCGTTTTGGTCATGTGTTGGCCTCGCGCGTGTGCACATCCCGTGTCAGATCCTCGATCGGCTCCCAGCTGCCCGCTTCTGCAAACGCCACCGCGCGTTCGACTTCGGCGCACACGTCGCTGTCGAGCGCCAGGAAAGCCTCCTCGGTGAGCTTGTTTTCCGATTTGAGCCGCGCGGAGAATGTGTGCAGCGGCCCGCGCGTTTTCCAGTCTTCCACCTCCTGCTTGTCGCGATAGAGTTCCGCGTCGAACATGGAGTGCGCGCGAAAACGGTACGTCTGGAATTCGATGAAAAACGGCCCGCCACTTTCGCGCATGGCGCGCACCGCCTGTTTGGTTGCTTCATGCACGGCGACCACGTCCTGGCCGTCCACCTTCAACGTCGGCACGTTGTAGGCGGCTGCCTTGATGCATAGATCGGTCTGTGACTCGGAGCGATCCAGCGCGGTGCCCATCGCATAGAGATTGTTTTCGCAGCAGAACAGCACCGGCAGCCGCCACAGCGCGGCGAGATTGATGGATTCGTGGAATGCCCCCTCGGCCATGGCGCCCTCGCCGAAAAAGCAGGCGGTAATGCGTGCCGCGTTCTGCATCTGGTCGGCGAGCGCGAGCCCGACGGCTATTGGCAAACCCCCGCCGACGATGGCGTTTCCACCGAACAGCCTGGCCCCGGCATCGAACAGATGCATCGAGCCGCCGCGCCCGCGCGAACAGCCCTCGCGTTTGCCGTACATCTCGGCCATGATCGAATTCATTGAAACGCCTCGCACCAGCGCGTGGCCGTGCTCGCGGTAGGTGGCGACAATGTTGTCCTCGGGCTGCAAGGCATGCAACGCGCCGACCGCGACCGCTTCTTCGCCGATATAGAGATGCAGAAAGCCACGAATCTTGCCTTCGCCATACGCCTGCGCGCATCTTTCCTCAAAGCGCCGGATGCGCAGCATGTCGCGCAGCAGCGCCAGCGCAAAATTCGGCGGATAGGGCACCGGTCCGGAAGGTGGAGGCGCGATCACATAGCCTCCAGTGTCGAGATGTCGCCTTCCGGCAAGCCCAGTTCGCGGGCCTTCAGCAGGCGGCGCATGATCTTGCCGCTGCGCGTTTTGGGCAGCGAATCCACGAAGGCGATCTCCTTTGGAGCGATCGCCGCGCCGAGGCGTTTGCGTGCATGGCCGAGCAATTCCATGCGGAGGGACTCGGTGGGTGCGTAGTCCTTTTTCAACGCAACGAATGCTTTGATCGTTTCACCCAGCAGTGGATCGGGCTTGCCAATCACGCCCGCTTCCGCGACCGCCGGATGTTCCATCAACGCGCTTTCGACCTCAAAGGGGCCGACCAGGTGCCCGGCCGACTTGATCACGTCGTCGGCACGGCCAATAAACCAGTAGTAGCCATCCGCGTCTCGCCGCGCCAGGTCGCCGCTCTGGTAAAGGCCATCGGCAAAGCACTTGCTGTAACGTTCATCCTGGTTCAGGTAGGCGCGGAACATGCCAGGCCAGCCGCTCCGGAATGCAAGTTCGCCTTCGACGCCTGGCGCCTCGATGACCTGTAAGCCGCCATCCGCAGTCCGTCTGACGATACAGGCTTCGATGCCGGGAAGAGGTTTGCCCATCGAGCCGGGTTTGATATCCATGCCAATCGTATTGGCGATCATGATTCCGCCCGTCTCGGTCTGCCACCAGTTGTCGTGGATGGGCAGGCCAAGGACCTCCTGGCCCCACCACACCGCCTCCGGATTGAGCGGTTCGCCGACACTGGCGATGAAACGAAGATCAGGAAAGCGAAATTTGTGCGCCATTTCCGCGCCGGCTTTCATCAGCATGCGAATGGCCGTCGGCGCGGTGTACCACACCGTCACAGCCTGCTCCTGCAAGATGCGGTACCAGCGCTCGGCATCGAACTCAGCTTCGTCGACGATGCTCGTCACGCCGTGCATAAGCGGGGCCACGATTCCATATGACGTGCCGGTCACCCAACCGGGATCGGCGGTGCACCAGA
This sequence comes from Betaproteobacteria bacterium, assembly GCA_016720925.1. Lineage (NCBI taxonomy): Bacteria > Pseudomonadati > Pseudomonadota > Betaproteobacteria > Betaproteobacteria bacterium. Next base: position 94,572 of record JADKJR010000015.1, read on the forward strand.
ATATGTCGTTGGCATGCAAGTCAAGCGCATACCGGCTGGTGGCGTAGTGCATGAGCGCGGCGCCGTGAACGTGCAGGGCACCCTTCGGTGTTCCGGTGGTGCCGCTGGTGAAATGCAGGAACGACGGATCGTCGGCACGGGTTGGCACAACGGCGAATTCATCCGCTGCCTGGGCATGAGTTCGCGCAGATCGAGCGTGCCGGGAATGCCGGTCTCCGCGTCGGGCTCTTCGGCCAGAAGCACGTGACGCAGGTCCGGCAACGAAGCCCTGTTCTGCTCAAGCTTGCGTCGGTAGAGCGATGCCGTCGTCAATACGACGTTGCCACGCCCAAGTGCCAGCCGCATGCGCACGGGATCGGGCCCGAAAGCCGAGAACAACGGGCAGACGATCACACCAACCTTGAGCGCGCCCAGAATGCCGATGTAGAGCTCCGGAATTCGCCCGCACAACACGAACAGCCGATCGCCCTTGCTGAGGCCAAGTTTTTTCAGCACGTTGGCAAAGCGATTGGTGAGGCGCTTCAGTTGACCATACGAAAACGTCTGTTCGCCACCGCTGCGATCCAGCCAGCGCAGCGCGACGTGATCGGCGCGCATGCCATCGGCATGACGATCAACGGCTTCGTACGCGATGTTCAGCGCCCCGCCGGGAAGGCCAGCAAGTTCCTGCACCATTGCCTGCCAGGAAAAAGGCGGGCCTGCCCGCCAAGCTTGTGGCACTGCGTTTTTGACAATGATGGATGGTCTCACGTCAACTTCCCCATACCCTTATATCCATGCCTGCTTCGCGACAGCCCTGCTTTACACCTGATGCCTGATTCGCGCGGTCTTCACAGCCATTCTGAAAGTCCGGCAGCTCAACCAGGGCCAATCGCGCGATGAGTAGGGCGAGAAGCGTCATCGCAAGCGCCGCCGCGCCGCGCGCTAGCCGAACAAGCCGCCGACACGGGTGCCGGCGATGCGGTTCACGATATAGAGGGCCAGCGCGCAGAGCACGATGAGGATCACGCCGAGCGCCGCCGCCTGGCTTTGCGAGCCGGCAATATAAAAGGTGAAGATGCCGAACGGGATCATTTCCCATCCACCGAGCGTCAGGAAGATCGTCGCCGACGCTTCCTGTATCGAGGTGATGAAAGAGAACAATCCGCCGACAAAAATGCCCTTCCATACCAGTGGAACCGTAATGTCGCGGAATGTCCGCAACTTCGAGGCGCCGACGTTTGCCGCCGCTTCTTCCATCGATTGATGGACCAGCAGCAGCGACGAGTAACTTGCGCGCACCGTGTAGGGCAGGCGCCGCACTACCAGCACCAGCGGCAGGATGATCCACATGCCGGTCAGCGGAATATCGATGAACGGCAGCGGGAAGTTGAACGCTCGCACATAGGCGATGCCGATGGCGGTGCCGGGGATGGCCAGGATCAGCGTGGTGAGTGCGTCCATGGTGTTGCGCCCGGGCGCATGCGTGCGCGCCATGATCCACGCCATCGGCACGCCGATGACCAGGCACATGATCACGGCGAGGCCGCAGAATACAAATGAGTTGATAATGAACTTGGGCGTTTCAATGCTCACCTGACGGAAGAACTCCAGGGTGTAGTGTTCCGGGAACGGCGTAAGCGCCCAACCCCTGCCGACGGCTGCCAGCAGCACGCCGACCTGCGGGATGAAGCACACGAACATGAGGAAGGCCAAAAAGCCGACTGCCACCCAGCGCTTCACCGGGCCCAACTGGCGGCGTTCCACCTTCGAGTAAGCGAGCGAACTGTAGTCCTTGATCGCGACGTACTGCCGCGCGGCGATCACGAAGAAGATGGCCAGCATGACCAGCAGCGCGGAAATGACAATTCCCATGCGGAAAATGCGCCGATCAACGAACTGCACGATATTTAGATACGCCTGCGCGGCCAGCAGATCCTGAACGCCCAATACCAGCGGCGTCAGAAAGTCGGCGAAGGTCCAGATGAACACCAGCAGCGCCCCTGAAACATAGCCGGGCGTGGTCAGTGGCAGGGTAATGTCCCAGAATCGGCGCCATCCGCCGGCGCCAATTCCCTGCGCGGCTTCTTCCAATGACGGGTCGACCTTGGCGAGCGCATCCAGAATGCTCAATGTCATGAGCGGAAACAAATGCACGGTTTCCACCAGCAGCACGCCTTGCATGCCATACATGAAGTTGACCGGTTCCTTCAGTCCGAACCAATCCATGAGGATCACGTTGACCGTGCCGGCGCGACCGAGGATGAAGACGAAGCCGAGCACGCCGACCAGCGGCGGCAGAATCAGCGGCAGCATCGTGAGATAGGAAAACAGGTTCCGATAGGGGAATTCGTAGCGCACGATCAGGAACGCCACGGCGATGCCGATCACCGAGGTCGTGAAAACGGTCGCGATACCCAGGGCCATCGATTTCCAGAAAGAACGCAGGTAAAACTTGTCGGTGAAGAAATCCCAGAAATTGATCAGCGTGAAACTGCCGGTGTCATTGGTAAATGCGTCGTAAAAAATGCGCGTGAGCGGGAACAGCACGAAGACAATCAGGAATGTCCAGATCAGGCCGAAGCCCAACGCGGCAGGCGTCATGGAAAGTCGCAGCCTGTTCATTTGTCACCCGCGATGGCCACGGTGCTGGTGATTGGGAAGCTCACGCTTACGGCGTTGCCGAGCGGCACCTGCTCGTGGTGCCACGGATCGCGGATGTCTGTCTTGAAAATCTGGCCGGGTGCAAGTTCCACGTCGTAGCGCAGCGCATTGCCGAGGTAGGCGGCAAACGCGATGCGACCATTGATGTGGTTGTTGCCGTCCGCTGTCGTGCCGAGGGCGGCATTGAGGATGGAATTCTCGGGACGAATACACAGCACGCAGCGATCGCCAGCGTGAAAACGTTCGTCCCACAACGCCGTCAGTTCGCCGTATGCGGTTTTCACCGTGAGTTTGCGTTGCGCGGGATCAGCCGTCTGTACCGTGCCGTCAATCAAATTGTTGATGCCGATGAAATCCGCCACGAATCGGCTCCCGGGCCGCTCGTACAACTCCTTGGGTGGGCCGATCTGCAGTACCTTGCCCAGGTTGAACACGGCGATACGGTCCGACAGGGTTAGCGCTTCTTCCTGATCGTGCGTGACATAAACCGTGGTAATGCCAAGTTCTTTCTGCAGCTTGCGAATTTCGGCGCGCACCTGGATGCGAATCTTGGCATCCAGATTTGACAGCGGCTCGTCGAGCAACAGTATTTTCGGATTGAGCACCAACGCGCGGGCGAGTGCCACGCGCTGTTGCTGGCCGCCGGAGAGTTGGCCCGGGTAGCGATCCCCCAAGCCGCCTAGCTTGACTTTTTCCAGCACGCTTTCGACGCGTTTGCCGATGGTCGCGGCTTCAATTTTTTGCAGCTTCAGCCCGTAGGCGATATTGTCGGATACCGTCATGTGCGGCCAGAGCGCGTAGTTCTGGAACACCATGCCGATGCCGCGCTCGTGGGGCGGCATTTCGTTGACCCTGCGGTCGTCGAAACGGATTTCACCCTCATCCGGCGCATAGAAGCCGGCGATCAAGCGCAGGAGCGTGGTCTTGCCGCATCCGGACGGACCGAGGAGGGTGAACAGCTCACCCTCTCCGATGTCGAAGCTGATGTTGCTGACAACTTCGTTCTTGCCGAAGCGCTTGGTCAGACCTTGAACCGAGATACGCATGATACGACTCGCATGCTGCCTAGTATTTTTTCTTCAACTCTTCCGCGACCGCCTCGATTTCCTTGCGGAAGGTCTGGTTGACCTGTTCATATCGCCCTTGTGCCTTGTCGTCCTCGTAAATGTTGGTCACTTCGCGATCGAAATAGGAACGCATGCCACCGGTAAATTCAACCGCTCTCTCGGCGGTCGATCCCGGCGCGCCCTGAACTTTGTATTTGGGTGTGATCGGAAATACGCCGCGCTCCATCGCAACCCGCTGGCCGCGCTCGGAAAGCAGGTACTCAATGAATGCGCGCGCTGCCTTGGGGTGCTTGGCGCCGGCCAGCACGCCAATGGGTTCCGGTGTGATATAGGCGGTTTTCGGCGCGACGAACTTGAGGTCGAAGCCCGCCAGACGATCTTCGAAGGCCATGTAGCTCGGTACCGCGAAGCCGACCGCGAATTCGCCTTTCGCCACCACCGACGGCACGTCGCGGCTGCGCGCGGTGAACAAGCCGGTATTGCCTGCCAGATGTCTTAACCACTCCCAGCCCTTGTCATCGCCGTCGCGCTGCAGAATGATCTCGTAGCTGGCGTGGCTGCTGGAGGAGCGCGTCGGCGCGCATTGCGCGACATGTCCTTTCAGTTTCGGATTGAGCAAATCGTCCCAGTCCTTGGGTTCGGCAACGCCCAGACGCTGCAGCACCTTGGGGTGAAAGACCATGCCATACGGCTCCAGCACGGTGCCGGTCCAGAATCCTTTTGGATCCTTGAGCGCGATGGGCTTGGGCTTGCCAATGCTGATTGGCACTTCATCCATCACGCTCTTCGGCAGGTCCAGCGTTGCCAGCAGCTTCTGCTCGGCCAGCTTGTCGAACAGGGCGCTCTCACCGCCCCAAAAAATGTCAACCTGTGGCCGACCTTTCCATTCAACGATCTGGCCGTACGCGACGGGGGTGCCGGCAGCCAATGCGCTGGTCTTCAAGGTGATGTTCCAGCGCTCTTTCGCAAACTTTGCAAAGTCGGCCAGCGTCGGATCGGTTAGTGTTTTGGCCACCGGTGTAATGAGGTTGAGTTCGTCCTCGATGGCGGGTGCCGGTGCCTGCGCGCTTGCGTGATACGCCGGTATCAGGGTGCAGGCGAGTGCGACGCTTAACGTCGTGAAATGGCGATGCATGACGTCCTCCTGTGAGATGTTGGTTGGCAAAACAATGCTATTTGCAATTTCTATCGGCAACTTGACAATCGTCAAAGTCGCAATCGATCGTGCCTATAGAATTTTCGACATGGCAAACGTAGGCATCATCGGCAGCGGCGCGTTCGGCACCGCCATGGCGTGCGTGGTCCGCAGATCGGGACACGACGTATTGCTGTGGGCGCGCGAGCCGGAAGTCGCGACCGCGATAAACGAGGCAGGGATCAATACCATCTTTCTTCCCGATGCCGCGCTGCTGGACGGCATCCGCGCCACGAACGATCTCGCCGCGGCAACGCAGGACAAGGACTTCATCCTGATGGCGGTGCCCGCGCAACATGTGCGCGCGATTGCCGGCGACATGCGCCGCTCGCTCCGGCGCCTGACACCGGTGGTAAGTTGCTCCAAAGGCATTGAGTGCGGCAGCAGCGCGCTCATGTCAGAAGTGCTCGCCGCGATGCTGCCTGAAGCGGTGGTTGCTGTCCTGTCCGGGCCCTCGTTTGCGCGTGAAATAGCCGCCGATCAGCCATGCGGCGTCACGCTGGCGTGCGAGGACTGGTCGGTTGGCGAATCGCTGGGGCGGCAGATATCAAACCCGCGTTTCTGCGTTCAACTATGCGATGACGTGATTGGCACCACGCTGGGCGGCGTGATGAAGAACGTCATCTCCATCGCGAGCGGAATCGTGGCCGGCCGCAAGTATGGCGAAAACGCGCGCGCGTCACTGATTACACTGGGGCTGGCGGAGACGATCCGGCTTGGCCTGGTGAAAGGCGCCAAGGTGGCGACATTTACGGGGCTGTCCGGCATTGGCGATTTCATGCTCACGGCCAACAGTCTCCAGTCCCGCAACACATCGCTCGGCGTCCAGTTGGGCCAAGGCCGGCTGCTGGCCGATATCATGGCCGAACGCAAGGAAGTGACCGAAGGATTTCACTCGGTCGAGGCGGTAGCCGCGCTCGCCAGGCAGCTTCATGTCGACATGCCGGTCACGCAGGCGCTCGATGCGATACTCAATCATGGCGTCGCGTTGGACGACGCGATCGGACAATTCATGTCGCATCTGCCACCGCTTTGCCGCACTGGCAGGGTGCGACCGCCACAGTGAATCGACGATTCCCGTCGTCGCGCCCCGAATGCTGGCGTGAATGCATTTTGCGTACTGCATAACGCATGTGGCGCGTGTGGCGCTCTCGGCACTCGAATGTCCTTGACCCGATCATCATTCGCCATGCGGTGAATTGAAAGTCTAGTATCGGCGCGGCTTTTCGAGCATTTTGGGCGTGGGAGCCGCTCCAGTGCTTGAGTTTTATGTTGATGTCTGGCGCCGTGCGGGTTTCATTCTTGCTTGGCCGTGTATTGCCAGAAGTTCAGTCGCTCCAGACAGGTCCTGTCAGGAGCGACTGATAAAATGCCGCCATGCCCATCCTCACCTATCCCAACTCCCCCTACAAACTCAACCAGCCCTTTCCGCCCGCCGGCGACCAACCCAAGGCGATCGAGAAACTGATCGAGGGCGTGAATGACGGACTCGCGTTCCAGACGCTGCTGGGCGTGACGGGATCCGGCAAGACTTACACGATGGCCAACGTCATCGCGCAACTGGGCCGGCCGGCGCTGATCATGGCGCCGAACAAGACGCTCGCCGCGCAGCTCTATGCCGAGATGAAGGAATTTTTCCCCGAGAACGCGGTTGAATACTTCGTCTCGTATTACGACTATTACCAGCCCGAGGCGTACGTGCCGTCACGCGATCTGTTCATCGAAAAGGATTCATCGATCAACGAACACATCGAGCAGATGCGGCTCTCGGCCACCAAGTCGCTGCTGGAGCGCCAGGATGCGATCATCATTGCGTCGGTCTCGTGCATCTACGGTATCGGCGATCCGAGCGACTACTATTCGATGCGCATGCTGGTGCGGCCGGGCGACAAGGTCGCGCAGCAGGACATGATCCGCCAGTTGTCGTCGATGCAGTATGCGCGGGCCGAACTCGATTTCAAGCGCGGCACGTTTCGCGTGCGCGGCGACACGCTCGATGTTTATCCGGCGGAAAGTGCCGATGCCGCGTTGCGGATTTCGATGTTCGACGACGAAGTGGATTCGCTGACCCTGTTCGATCCGCTGACCGGGCACACCCTGCAGAAAGTGCCGCGTTTTACCGTGTATGCAAAGAGCCATTACGTGACGCCGCGCAGCACCGTGCTGAACGCGCTGGAAGGCATCAAGACCGAACTGCGTGATCGCATCGAGTTCTTCACGACGGAAAACAAGCTGATCGAAGCGCAGCGCATCCAGCAGCGCACCACGTTCGACCTGGAAATGCTCAACGAAATCGGCTTCTGCAAAGGCATCGAAAACTATTCGCGGCACCTGAGCGGAAGAAAGGCGGGCGAGCCGCCGCCGACTCTGGTGGACTATCTGCCGAAGAATGCGCTGATGGTCATCGACGAAAGTCACGTGACCATTCCGCAGGTTGGCGGCATGTACAAGGGCGACCGCGCCCGCAAGGAAAATCTGGTCGATTACGGCTTCCGTCTGCCTTCGGCCATGGATAACCGCCCGCTGCGATTCGATGAGTTCGAAGCCATGATGCGGCAGACGGTTTTTGTCTCCGCGACGCCGGCCGACTACGAGGCCGCGCATACCGCGCAGGTCGTCGAACAGCTGGTACGTCCGACCGGGCTGGTGGATCCGATCCTGCACGTGCGACCGGCATCGACGCAGGTCGACGATTTGCTCTCGGAAGTGAACAAGCGTGTCGCCGTGAAAGAGCGCGTGCTCGTGACCACGCTCACCAAGCGCATGGCCGAGGACCTGACGGATTATCTGGCCGAGCACGGCATCAAGGTGCGATACCTGCACTCGGACATCGATACCGTGGAGCGCGTGGAGATCATCCGCGATCTGCGCGCCGGGCTATTCGACGTGCTGGTCGGCATCAACCTGCTGCGCGAAGGCCTGGATATTCCGGAGGTGTCGCTGGTGGCGATCCTCGATGCGGACAAAGAAGGCTTCCTGCGCGGCGCGCGTTCACTGATCCAGACCATCGGTCGCGCCGCGCGCCATGTCCATGGCACCGCGATTCTGTACGCGGATCGGGAAACGGAATCCATGCGCAAAGCGATCGGCGAGACCGAGCGGCGTCGCGCCAAGCAGATTGCCTTCAACCTCGAGCATGGCATCGTGCCGACGTCCATATCGAAACAGATCAAGGGCATGATCGACGGCATCTATGACATGGACGAAAAACGCGACGAGCGCAAGGCCGCGCAGGATCGCAAGAAATACGATGTGCTGTCGGAAAAGCAGATGGAAACCGCGCTGAAACGGCTCGAACGCGAGATGATGGATGCCGCGCGTAACCTTGAATTCGAGAAGGCGGCCGCGTTGCGTGATGAACTGAAGGCGCTGCGTAACCGGCTGCTGGTATTGGGCGGATCGGCGGTCAGCGATTAGTAAATCGTCACGTGTGGCAGTTCAGTCTTGATCTGACATTGACCCGTTTTGGACGGTGCCGGGCGGATAGATCAAGTCTGAACTTCTACACATTGTTCTTTTCTGCAAGGACCTAAGCAATGCGTCGCGAGTTTTCCAACGTAACGCACGTTCATGCTCGTTGCAACGAGTACGCATGCTGCCGCAGATAACTCTGCACCCACAACACACCCGCAACGAGCGTTTCATTCAAACGCGAAAGACCTTCGACCCTTTCTGGTCGTTCGGTCCAAAGTGGATACTCGATATCTAAATTGCGTGGTGCCGTTATCGAGTTGTTCCAGGCAGCGGAGCGAGCGTCGAAGACTTCACGCATGGCGGATATACGATTGGTCCAAACTGTTTGACGAATTTCTTGAGGTGTTCGCAGATCGGACCCAGCTCCATCGTTGCGCGGCGCTTATCGAGATTGCCGGGGTCTTCAACCGGAAGCAGCCCGACGCCGTCTCGAATTTCCACTTGCGAGCCATAACGCTGAGGCTTGCCCTGAAATACCAACACGCGATCCTCAAGCAGTGCCAACTGCTGTTTCGCCGCTTCGCCCACGTCGACGGCTCCACGCATCCTATCGATGTACCTTCAGGTGGTAGTCCAAGTCCGCATGTTGTACGACGAGAAACACTGTGGTCGCCGCCGTTGAGCCGACTTTCGACCGGGCGGGCCAGCCGTAGGTGTCGAGAATGATAGACATCCGTTTTTGGTTTTCGCGATCCTGTTCGCGAATTTTTCCAGATGGCTTTGCGCTTCCTTGTCGACCTCAACGCCCTTCGCGCGCGCCTCAGCGAGCATGACGGTGAACTCGTTGCGCAGGGACTGGTCGGTCTTTGCACGTTCTTCAGTTCCGCCTGGATGGCGGACCAGTCGGCTGCAGGCATTACTTGAAGTTTCGGTTGCGACTGCGCTTGCAGCGTTGGTTGCGCGATGGCCAGCGTTGCGAGCAATGTCAGCATTGGCAGCATTGCGGGAATCTTCATGGTCAGATTCACTTATCTTCCCTAGGAATCGCGTTCCGACTGGCGAAATTCGATCGAATTAAGTAGGTTCGGCAAATTTGAGCGATTCGAGTAACGCGCTTTCATCACCACGGAAAAACGTCGGCGATCATCAGTTCTAACGATGCCCTGGGAATAGTCTGGCGTTAGTGATTCGTGCAGCCATTCAATCTTAGGATTAAGTGAAAGCACTGCTCTTGACCGAAATCTCTCAGTCCCTAGCTAGTGCTTTGTAGCGATTCGCGCGTAACGCAGACGGGCTTGTGAAACCAAAGCTCTATCTGGTCGATCAACTCCGGAATTCCATTCGCACCACCTCGTGGACCGAAGCCTTGCTTGGAGTTAGCCCCGCCCCACGTGTTGCTCAGAAGCTTGGGCTCAGCGCCTGACATATCATAAATCTGTATGCGCACCATCTCGTCAATTGCGGGACTGGACGGGAATCTGTCGAGCATTTTTCGGTAGACTTCCGCTGCGGCTGGGTCTATCTGGATACCCACTTCAAACCCTGCCGGCAGCTTCACGGTGGATATCTGCTTCCTTGGTTTCCCAGCGGGCAATCTGCTTACCCGAGACGGACACGGCGACTGATTGGGCCGACTTTCCGTCACTTGCGCAGTAGGCAGATGCGAACGTGCTTACTGTTGCGAGTAAGACCGTCAGGAATACGTTTTGATTCATGGAATGTCCTCTCCTATAGCCACTCGTAATCTTCCATGCTTGGAAGGCGGGCAGAAATACCCGATTTACATATGATCGAAATTACTTGCAAATGTTCGCAATTCTTTGAAAACCGCCAAATTCTCTAGCGAGTGGCAAAAAGTCATACCGAAAGTATTGGCGAAGTACCCTCGAAAGTCGCGTGCCGCCACGCGCTCGCAGAAAGTCGCTCGTATTTCGTAAGCGAGATTGGTATTGCCATCGGGAGATAAGTAGATTTGAGCGTGGAAGCAGACGACCGTCAGGGATTAATACTCCCACACTTGGGAGGCGTAAGTGATTGATTGTATTATGACGAGATGGGACGTTTTCACACCTGTCCTGCGTCAGAAATGTCACAAAAGACGCGGGGCCAAAAAACTCTTCACCTCTGAATGTACACGATAAAAACCAGCGTCATCTTCATTTGCCCAGGCAACATCTGCCGCTCTCCACTGCCGAAGGGGTGTTCCGCAAACTGGTTGGCGAAAGTCCGCTTGCCGGCAAGATGGAAATCGATTCCGCTGGCACGCTCGGCGCGCACGCCGGTGCAAAAAGCCGGATCCGCGCGCCATCGCTCTTGCCGCGAGTCGAGGCTACGAATTGGAAAAGCTGCGCGCCAGACAGGTGTCAGAGGCGGATTTTTTTGGGTTTGATTACGTGATCGCGATGGATGTACAGAACTTCCGGCTGTCACAAGCGGTGTGCCCGCCGGAGCTGGCGCACAAGATCGAGTTGCTGCTGGATTTTCGCCGGATGCCGGCGCGCTGGAGGTGTTCCTGGGCCTTATTACGGGGAGCGCGGCGGATTTTGAGCATGCGCTCGAGTTGATCGAGCACGGCTGCAAAGGCCTGCTTCGGCATATCACCCATCCGCACGCCGCCCGGCCGAAACCACCACGGAAGCACCGCAGGCTGATCATGGAAGGACTGTTGTCGCTCGCCGAGTACGTCAAGATTTTTGTGGCGATGATCGTCATCGTCAATCCGCTCGGCATCATGCCGGTGTTCGTGGCGATGACGGCTTTGCCAGATCGATTTCCAGCGCAAGACCATCGCGCGTATCGCCGCGATCACCGTCGCCGCGACGCTGTTGATCTCTCCGCGCTGCTGGGCGAAACGCGTGCTGGCAGGTTTCGGTATTTCCTGGCGAGCTTCAGGTCGGGGGGGCCATCCTCATCCTGCGGAATGCGGTGGCGTGTTCTGCAGGCAATGCCGGCGCGCGACAAGCAAACACCCGAGGAAGCACGAGGCCGAGGACAAGGCCAGCATTGCCGTGGTGCCGCTGGGGAATTCCGCTGCTCGCCGGGACCGGGTGCGATGTCGACCATCATCATTTACGCCAGCGAAAAGAAATCGGCATTGCACTTG